>CAYGPX010000113.1:0-5422 GCA_964351935.1 uncultured Rickettsiales bacterium
CTCTTTTGTCGCAAGTAGCGTTGCGCCTAAGCTAAAAGTTTCTCCATAAAGAAGAGACTCTAGCCATGTACGCTGCTTGCGTGGCTGTCTTAGCACTACTTTATCTAAATTTTCTCTGTGAACATAAAAGCCAGTAAAGCTAAGAGGAAAATTATTTTCATCTGCATTCATAAATGCAAGCTGACGCTCAAGCTTTTCTGCCATCCACTCATCATCAGAATCAAGAAATGCAATATACTTACCATTGGCATGTTTAACACCAACGTTTTTTGCACCACCAATTCCTAGATTTTTTTCATTTTCAATAATACGAATGCGCTTATCGGGAAAGTTTGTTCTGATAAAATTAACCGTATTATCAGTAGATTTATCATCTACGATAACAATCTCAAAGTCTTGCATGGTTTGTTTTAGCACACTATGAATAGCACGCTCAATTGTATCTTCACGATTGAATGTCGTTATAATAGCGCTAACCAGTGGTGCTGACATCTAACTTACCTTAAAACTAAATTAAGTATTTATAACAAACTTTGTAGCTACCACTAACTGTAAACTGAAATCTACGGTATATTTTTATGGTAATATAATTCATTGGCGGGCACTATAAATAATTAGCTAGTTTAAAACCACCTATATTTTAGCAAACATCCCCTTCCCAATTAGATAGATACTTATTATAACGAATATCGTTTTAAATCACTTTAAATGTGAACTTTATGCTTAGTCTCTATATTGCTTTACTTCTCTCGCCTATCATTGCCCTGTTTTCAGGGTTGGCGCTTGTTCCCATTTTACTTATTATAACTTGTTGTATATCGTACAAAAACTATCAACAAATAAGCCTTACTCTCTCATCAATCTCACTAAAGAATCAATCCAAACTAAATTTTTCTTATAAACTATTCTTCTTTACTACAGTTTACTTGCTGTTTTCGGCAAGCTTGAGCATATCACCCTATAATAGCCTTATAAGCGCTCTAAAAATTATCAGTATTTTTTTAATTGCAGTAGGCTGTACCAAGCTAGCCCCATCACTGGATAAAAAAAACTACCAAAGGCTTAGCGCCCTTTTGTTATTAGCTATAATGACTGCTGCCGCTGTTGCACTCTTTGATATGAGCTCAGAGGGTTTACTTACATCCCTCTTCCGTATGTATAAAGATGGCTATATATTTAGCCTTAGCGAACTTAACCGTGGCGCTGTTTATCTTTCTCTTTGTTTATGGCCGCTAGCTTACTTTTTATATACACGTAAGCTTTACTGGGTAACAGCTACCACTATTGTCGTTATTTGTTATACAGTTTTTAGCCTTGAAAGTCTTACTGCTTCTCTCGCCCTAATTGCTTCACTACTTACTTTTTCTGGCTGTTGGGTATTAAGAAAAAAAATGATACACATTATATCAGCTTTACTTGTTTTAGGAGTGATAACCACTCCTGTAATTGCAACACAAATGGATCCAACAGAGCTTTCTAATAATCAATTTAAAAACAGCGAAGGATCTATAAAACATCGTTTATTTATTTGGAGTTTTGCCGCTAAAAAGGCTATGGAAAAACCTATTTTAGGTTGGGGTTTTGATAGTGCAAGAATTATTCCTGTTGGAGAAAATGACAAGATCCCAGATTGCTGGGGTGATAAAACAAAGGTAACGATAGCATGTCAATGGACGGATGAAACGCGACCATACATACTTCCTCTTCACCCACATAATGGCACTTTACAAATATGGCTAGAACTTGGGGTTGTGGGGCTTCTATTATATATAATCATTATTGCTTACACTGGGTTTCGTATAGCAAATACAGATCTCGATCCAATAAAGAAATATGCATTCTTTAGTATATTCGTGCAATTTATCGCCCTACAGCAGACAGGGTTTGGTATTTGGCAAAATTGGCTATGGGCAGCGGGCATACTGGTTTTATTACAATTAAGAATGGCAACTATGCCGCCTCGGCTTGCTGTTGAATAGAATGTTGCTTATACCACTGTGCAGTCACCTTCAGCGCTTCATCTTGTGCTACTGGGGCTTTCCACTTTAAGGTATTTTGTGCATGAGTGCTATCTACCTGTAAATTGGCACATAAACTATTTACAATCGTTTCTTTTTTTAACTTTTGAGCTAATTTAAATATCCATGCTGGCTTTACAGAAAACTGCAATGAGCGTTTATCCATAGCTAAAGCAAGCTTATCTAACAATAACGGCGTTGAAATATCTACACTATCTGCCACAAGAAAAGTTTCATTTCCAAGTTTCTTTTGTTTTATACATGCAATAATAAAATCAGCTAGATTATCTACATATATAAGGCTACGCTTGTTTTCAATTTTCTTTAGAGGTAGTGGGATTTGCTTTTCGACTATCCATAAAAGCCGTTCAAAATTAGCTTTTACGCCAGCGCCATAAACAAGCGGAGGGCGAATAATTACCAACTCCTGCTTAGATTTTACATTTCTGTATAGATCACTCAATGCTTCTTCTGCTTTCCATTTTGAGGTAGCATAATCTGAATGTGGATTTGCAGGAGAATTTTCCTTGAACGGAGTATCACCCGAAACATGTCCGTGCACATGCGCGGTGCTTATATATATAAAACGCTTTACTCCAGCAGCAATAGCAGCTTCGGCAAGTTTTTTAGTGCCATCAACATTTGTTTTTATAAAAGCAGTTTTCGGGTTTGCTTCATTTTCAATAATTACATGCACGCGGCTGGCTAAATGCACAACCACATCCACTTCTTTCAAACGTGTGTCAGACCAATCCGTTTCACCATCAATATTTGCAACCTGAATCCATTCTATCGCGTCCCCTTTTTTATAGTAGGGAGCGGGATTGCGAGAAATAGCACGAATGTCTATTTTTTCATTTATTAGTCTATTGCACAATGAGGAGCCAACAAAACCATTAGCACCTGTTACTAACACTTTCATGCCTGTAAATCCTCATAAACTTTGAGTGTTTTATTAATTACCTGCGTGAGAGAAAAATCCCTCACCGCTTTTTCCCTGCTCTTTTTACCCATTTCATCTAGCATTTTCATATCTTTTGCAAGTAAAGTTATGGCTTTAGCAAGCGCATCGGAATTTTTAACGGGCACAAGCATGCCACTTTTTCCATCATCAACTACCTCACGGCAACCGGGCACATTAGTAGTGATGATTGCGCGTGAACAAGCCATTGCTTCAATCAACGCCTTTGGCAAGCCCTCACGGTAAGATGGAAGGCAAACAATATGTGACTGCTGATAGATTTTAGCCATATCCTTACAAAAGCCCAGCCACTTAATAACGCCTTCCTCTTGCCATTTTTTTAGCTGCTGCTCAGAAATTGCAGCAGGATTTTCAGTATCTACACCACCGGCTAATTGAAAAATAACATCAGGTATTTGTTTTTTAACGATGCGTGCAGCTTCTACAAATTCGCCAACGCCCTTGTCCCAAAGCATTCTGGCGGGCAATGTAATGGTAATTGGTGTTTTAGGCAATGGCTTGGGTAAGAAATGTTCAACATCCACACCAGATCCTTTTATCATTACTATATTTTGCTCTTGTGTAATGTTATTGGCTAAAAACGTAGACTTATCATCCGGGTTCTGGAAAATAACACGGCTATTATTATGGTTGAGCGCAAAGCTATACCCCATAATTACTAATTTTCGCACCAGTGCGGCTTTTAAGCCTTGCTTTATAAATATGTAACCCAACCCTGAAATTGCACTTACTACAGCCTTCGCATTCGCGAGTCGCGCAGCAATTCCTCCAAAAAGCACTGGCTTAATGGTTACATGATGAATTATATCGAAATCATTTAATCTATATAGTTTAAATAGATAGAGAAGATACTTAAACTCATTTAGCAAGCCACTCTTGCCGCGTTTTAGTGGCGCAGCATGAAAAATAAAACCCTCTTGCTTAAACAACTGCTCAATATCAGTATCAGCTGGTGTACAAACATGTATCTCATATCCATTTTCTTTAGCTGCTTTAGCAATTGGCAGGCGATGAGAAACAAAAAACCCCGCATCATTAACAATAAATGCTAATTTTCTAGGCATTACTGCGCCTCCAACCATGCTTGAAACATCAGCACGCCCCACAAGTGATACTGCCAATTACGCCTGCCGGAAAGATGCTCTTCCCAGCATTGCCGTATTGGCTTAGCATGAAAATAGCCTTCTTGCTCCAAGCGCTTTTCATCAAGTAAACTTTCTGCCCAATCACGCAATGGACCACGCAACCATGTATCAATAGGAATAGCAAAACCAGCCTTTGGCCTTTCAATGAGGTGTTCAGGCACATATTGATAGAGTACTTTTCTCAATAACCACTTCCCTTTTCCATCACGAATTTTCATTGAGAGCGGCAAGCTCCAAGCAAACTCTACTATTTCATGATCTAAGAGTGGAATACGCGCTTCAAGGCTTACACCCATCGCAGCCCTATCAACTTTTGTAAGAATATCACCTGGAAGATAGCCAATCAAATCCAGATACATCATGCGTTCTGTAATTGAAGTAGAGCGTATCATTTCAGGAATGTTACTTGAGTAGTTATGATTTAGCGCCTCACCTTCCAACTTCACTAGCTTTTCAGGCGCCTGCCACATAGAAATCAAATTATGATACATCGCCTCGGGTGTTTTTTCTGCCAATAGGTTGGCCATCTTATGCAACTTGTCGCCTGGATTTGAATAGCGAAAATGTATGGGCGCTGCTTTTAACAATTGATTTAATAGCACGTCCCAAGCAGAAACTGGCACTGTGGTTAGTAATTTTGCAGCAATACGACGAAGTGGTGCCGGTACAAAACCAACCTTACGCCAAATTTCTTCCACCCAAAGATAACGATTGTAACCAGCAAAAAGCTCATCACCACCATCACCTGAAAGCGCTACGCTTACATGCTGTTTGGCCATTTGCGCCACTAGAAAGGTTGGAATTTGTGATGAATCAGCAAATGGCTCATCATAAAGTTTTGGTAGCTTGGGGATTACATTTAACGCATCTTCAGGCTTAACATAAAGTTCAGTATGTTCTGTGCCAATATGTTCAGCTACCGCTTTGGCATGCACAGCCTCATCATATCCCTTTACATCAAACCCTATCGAAAATGTTCTCACTTTCTTAGTGCTTTCAGCTTGCATTAAAGCCACAACAGTTGAAGAATCAATTCCTCCTGATAGAAATGCACCCAGCGGCACGTCTGAAATCATCCTCTGTGAAACGGAATGTTTTAGTTTTTTATCAAGTGCCGCAACCGCATCCTCTTCTGAGCCAGAAAACGGTGCCTTAATACCTGCCACAGCTACTTCAGCCGGATTCCAATAACAAAAATGCTGAATACTTCCATCACATTTTCGCTTTAAATAAAAACCTGGTTCAAGCTTATTAATGCCTTTAAAAATGCAGTAAGG
>CAYGPX010000114.1:0-5403 GCA_964351935.1 uncultured Rickettsiales bacterium
GGCACTTTATGGGCAAGGCATGGGCGAGAAAGTATCACTCATTACCGATGGACGCTTTTCAGGTGGCACGCGCGGCTTCTGCGTTGGTCACGTTGGCCCCGAAGCAGCCGTAGGCGGCCCAATTGCACTGCTAAATGATGGCGACATTATCACCATTGATGCGGTGAACGGCACGTTGGAAGTCGCCCTTTCGGATGAAGAGCTAGCCAAGCGCAAGGCCGCATGGAAACCTCGTAAGTCAGATTATAACAGCGGCGCTATCTGGAAGTTTGCACAAACTGTCGGCACTGCTGAAAAAGGTGCTGTCACACACCCTGGCGCTAAAGGTGAAACACATATTTATGCGAATATATAGAATCCGCGTAATATTTGCCTCTCTAAAGCAACATGTGTTACGATAGTAAAGCGATATATTTTGATAGATTAGAGGCATTTATGCAAACAAGCCAAAAGAAATCACAAAGCAAGCATGGCTTTACGTTGCTTGAACTATCTATCGTTATCGTTATAATTGGGTTAATTGTGGCGGGCATTAGTGCTGGGCAGAGCCTAATTGACGCCTCAAAAAGAAAACAAGCAGTCACACAGCTTGAACAATATAAAACTGCAATCAATGGTTTTCGGCTTGCCTACGGCGCTCTGCCGGGCGATATCAACAATGCTTATGACTACTGGGGAGCAGCATGCGATGCAACTGAGGATAATTGCAATGGCAATGGTAATAAAAACATTGAATATACTTCAGGCCCCAGTGCAAATGAATCTTTGCGCTCATGGCAACATCTGTATTTAGCTGAGCTAATTGACCAAGAATACACAGGCATTGGGCAAGGCACCGGCAATGAAGCCGTCCCTAATGTTAATGTTCCGTTATTTGCTTTTAAAAACAATCTGGGCATAGCGCTATATAATACCTCACTCTATGGCGTTTCATCCCCAGCAAGATTAACATTTAGAATAGGCCTAAATGCAACAAACAGCTCTCCAACCAGTGGTGTAACCGCTCCTGAATCGTATTACTATGACAGTAAATTTGATGATGGAAAACCACTACAAGGAATTATACGTAGTATGCACCACGTGAATGGCACTCCACAGTGCAGAACATCCAACAACGCCCTCCTTGCTGAATACCCGCTGAGCCGAACCACACAAGAAGAATGTACATTTTTCTGGCAGTTTTAAGCTTTATTATCTTAAAGCAGATTCTTTTTAGATTAGAGTCAACTCGATATTGCATCACACGACAAATTGCCTTAAAACTAAAGTTAGCAACAAATAACGCGTGAAAATGCAAGGTAAGCATGAGTTCAAAAACCACGAATGCCGACACACCAACCAAAGCAAAAGCGCCAAAAAAACCGCCTAGCTTTACGTTCTTTCTACTGCTGCTTACATGGATAGCACTTGGTGGCATGGCGGGATATTTTTATCATGTTTCAGGTGGAATGCCTATGCAGCTGCTTAAAAATGTGGCGGAAAGCGGCAATGTTTCCATCGATATTGCAGCCTTGAGTGAGCGCGTTACCACGCTTGAATCGCAAGTAGAAGTGCTAGAGTCATCCGCTTCTCACACCATGAATGATACGACTCAGCACACAGAAAATGCAAGCAACATCGCCACTCCACAAACAGAGACCAGCCCTGCTGTTGAATCTATTGTAGAGCAGCACTCCGAAACGCCACCACCCACCACCGCCCCTACCACGCAGGAAAGTGATTTACAAAATGCCTTACTAAAAGCGCGCGTGGCCGAGCTTGAAGCAGCACTCACTTCAGCACAACAAAACAATCAGCAAAGCAATAAGCAAACTCACTATGCCGCTCTGGTGATTGCCGCAACTAATTTGCGTGAGGCCATCACCAGCCATCATCCGTTTGAGCATGAACTTTCAGCCTTTCGTAAGCTCACACGCGGTGATGCACGCTTTTTCAGCTCTATTGATGCGCTGGCAACCATGGCAAGCACGGGCATTCCTTCTCCAGAATCGTTAGAAATAAAGTTTGAAAATGCCGCCGAGCAAGCGGTAAATGCCTTCCGGCAGTCTAAAGAAAACCCCACTATCTTTGAAAAACTCGCCTCACGCTTTCCATCGGTTATTTCCATTCGAAAAAGTGCTTCTGATGCCAGCACTGTTCCATCAACGGATGCAGAAACCCGCATTGCACAAGCTGAATCGCTTATGCTGGAGGGAGATTATCGCAAAGCCATTCAACTGCTTGAAACCATTGAAAATAAAACAATTACCAACCAATTTAACGACTGGCTAGTCATCGCCGCATCTTATGAAAATGCACGCTATCATGCCGATAAGCTGGTCGATATCAGCCGTGCGCTCACCCAAATTAGTGCAGGAGACAGCCTATGATACGCTTACTTCTGTTTATTGCACTCCTGATCGCCGCATCTATTGCCACTGCTTGGTTTATTGAAAATGACGGCAGCATTGTGGTGGAATGGATGGGCTACCGAATCCAAACCTCTGTTGGTTTTGCTGCACTCACTGGAGTTATTATATTGGCCATTTGCACCTTAGTGCTGGAATCAATATTGTGGGTGAGAAGCCTGCCTGAGCGCTATCAACGCAAACGCCGCGAAAAACAACGTGAACGCGGCATCTCTGCACTCACTGAAGGTTTTGCTGCTATCGCAGCGGGGGATGCAAAAAATGCACGTCGCTTGAGTAGCAAGGCCGAATCATGCCTTGGTTCATTGCCGGTAACGCGCTTGCTTTCGGCACAAACCTCTCAGCTTGAAGGCAACAAAGAGCAAGCAAAACAGCAATATTCCGTAATGCTTGAGCACAAAGAAACTGAAATCATCGCTATTAAAGGCCTGCTATTACAAGCCCGTGAAGATGGAGACATAAAAAAAGCAATTTTCTTGGCTGAAAAAGCAGCAAATCTGGCGAAGAATGCCGATTGGCCGATTGCAATCTTACTCGATCTTTATAAACACAGCGCGCAGTGGGATAAGCTGGAAAGCACTATCGACAAAGCCCTTTCCAAAAAAGTGATATCACGCAGTGATGCACTCAAAATGTTGGCCGTATGCGTGTTAGCACAAGCCTCAGTAAAAGAACAATCCGGTGAAACCGAGCGCGCACTTGGTATGGCGCTGTCTGCGCTGAAAATATTGCCTGATTTTGTACCGGCATTGGTGCAAATTGCCCGTCTAAATCTGCTTGAAAACCATCCAAAACAAGCGATTAAACTTATTGAAAAACATTGGGCACGTGTGCACCACCCTTCCCTGCTTGCACTTTATTTAGAGGCCATGGAAGGAGAATCACACGAAAAATCCCTCCAAAAAGCAGAAAAGTTAATTGAAAAAACAATACCATCACCTGAAAACTATACCACACTTGCCCGTTTTGCCATCCGCACTGGGCAACTTGCTAAGGCCAATCACTTTCTTGAGCAATCCCTAAGCCTGCACGAAACACAGGAAGCAGCCTTACTCCAAGCGGAGCTTTTAAGGCGCGAAGGTGCTGATAGCGACAAAGTAATGGACGCAGAAAACCGCGCCCTCAATGCAGAAAGTGGCGCCGCTTGGCATTGCCATTCCTGTGGGCACACCACCAAAGCATGGGATGCCACCTGCCCACACTGCCATGCGTTTGGAAGTCTTGAGTGGGGAAGTAGCAAAGCCGTGGCCAGCAACCCTGTAGCAACCGGCCTTATTGCCTCCTAAATATTGCATAATTTTAGCTGATTTAAAACTTGACAATTTGGGTGCTAAAACGTAATTTCACCGCGCCTGTAAATGAAGAGGGACAATGTCCGAACAGGAAAAACAACAACCATCGCTCGAATCGCTTGAAAAAGCCATTCAGGCTGCAAAGAAGCGGCACAGCGAAACCGAACACACCTCAAGTAGAAGTGGCGCAGGGGATGCAATGCGCATAGGCGTCGAATTAATCGCCGGTGTCGTTGTGGGGATTATGGCCGGATACTGGCTAGATAAGTGGCTGGGAACATCGCCGTTGTTTTTTCTTTTGTGCTTTACCCTTGGCGTTGCAGGAAGCGGTCTCAATATTTACCGCATGAGTAAGCGCGCTGCTGAAGATACATCGGATAGCAGCGAAAACAAATAATTCAATAACCAGAGGGTGATACCTATGTCTACCGGGCACAGTCCTTTAGAGCAGTTTAAAATTGTTTATTTCACCCATTTTCCTGATGTTGCAGGTATGAACCTGAACTTCAGCAACTCTTCACTTTTTATGGTGATTGCGCTCGGCTTAATTGCAGGGTTTATGAGCCTTTCTATGCGTGGCCGCGCTTTGGTTCCAGGACGCTGGCAGAGTGCCGCAGAGATGAGTTATGAATTTGTTGCCAACATGGTGCGTGATAATGTAGGCAGCGAAGGTCGTGCTTACTTCCCGTTCATTTTCACATTGTTTATGTTTATTGTGACACTCAACACTCTAGGGCTTTTTCCTTATAGCTTTACCGTGACCAGCCATATTGCTGTAACGTTTGGTTTTGCAATTTTCATCTTTTTTGCCGTTACTTTAATTGCCATCTACTTGCATGGGTTTAAGTTTTTTGGCTTTTTCTTGCCGCATGGCACCCCGTGGTGGTTGGCACCATTGATGATTTTTATTGAATTATTTGCATATCTTGCACGTCCTGTGAGTCTTTCTGTGCGTCTTGCCGCCAACATGTTGGCTGGCCACACGATGCTGAAAGTAATCGCCGGTTTCGTGATGGCAATGGGCGCCTTCGGCATTTTGCCCGTTGCATTCCTAATGGTGTTAAGTGGTTTTGAATTGTTTGTAGCCGTGCTTCAGGCCTATATCTTTACGGTACTGACGTGCGTTTACTTAAATGATGCAATCCATTTACACTAGGCTTTTGTTTAACATTTAATGGTGGGCTTCAAATAACCATTACTGTTTCACCCTTACGGATGTTGTACAAAAACCATTTACTAAACTGTTAATTTTTAATTTTTAAAGGAATACGTCATGGAAGAAGGTCTAAAATATATTGGTGTTGGTTTAACTTCTCTTGGTATGCTTGGTGCTGCTCTTGGTGTGGGCAACATTTTTGCTGCTATGCTTAATGGTATTGCTCGCAATCCAAATGCAGAAAGCAAACTTTCAAAATACATCTACGTAGGTGCTGGTCTTGCAGAAGCAATGGGCCTATTTGCGCTAGTAGTTGCACTACTACTGATTTTCGTAGTATAAATTTAGGCGCTAAGGGGTGGCTTCTAGTCACTAGTTCCACCCCTTAACTCTAAAATCTAAACCCTATAACTTTACGAGTTTTCTCATGCCACAGTTGGATTTTTCGACTTTCGCATCACAGATTTTTTGGCTGACTGTTACCTTCAGTCTGCTTTACTATGTGCTGGCAAAGCACTCTTTACCGCGTGTGCGTGAAGTTCTACAA
>CAYGPX010000115.1:0-5399 GCA_964351935.1 uncultured Rickettsiales bacterium
GTTTTGTAGAGGGCGCGGCTTTCGGCAATATCAGCTTCAACGTGAATTTCTTCCAGCCGATTGCTATGCCCCTGTGCCTGCTGCTGCATTTGCAATTGCAAAATGGTGAGTTCGTGTTTTCTATCCTGATGATCTCTGATTAGTTTTAGAAAATCAGGAAATGCTGCGCTGATAAATCCCAGCAACGATCCAAGTAATGTAACCATGTTAACCTCCGTTTATGATTGATTTTATGCCCTGCCATAACGCCACCAGCACACCAGTTGCGGCGGCGGTAATAGCGGAGCGTTTTCCCCATTTGAGAATTTCATCTGAGCCGGTTCGGGATTTTCGCAAATACACCATGTCAGCCTGCATGGCGGTTGGATCAGTGGTATCAACGCCATATTTCGTCAAAGCATCCTCGATGCCATCCCGCACAGCGCAGCGGATGGCTTTTTTTAGCTCTTCGTCCATGATAATTTCCTATTATTGAAGCGTGATAGCCCATTTGGCAGAAAGGTAGGCTTCCACTAGCTGGCGTTGATCATTTGTTAATTTTCTGTTGAAAAGAATAACCTCTGAAATTCTACCTTTGTAATCCCCAAATCCGCTGTCGTTATAATGACCACCAATGCCTATCTTTGAAGTGTCGATTCCATTGGTGGCTATGATGCTTCCAAGATAAGGGGTGCCAGTATTAATAGGCGTGTTGTTTCCAGCCTGTAATTGTCCATTAAGATAATATGATGATACTCCCATTCCTTCCTGACGAAATGCTGGTTCTGGAGTGTTAACATAGCCATTTGCTGTAGAAACATTAAAACCAGCATGGCTCAGAATAAAGTCAACATCACCACCGCCTACAGGAAATGTATTATCATTTGTAAAAACGGTAAAAATCGTTAAATCGTCGATGGTATTGGATTTTGTTGTGAAGTGCTGGTTGCTAAAAGTAACAGTTGGTTTTCCATCTAAACCATTGCTACTATATACAGCCTTCCTTATTTCGTTTTCCTGTAGAGCGTGATTGCCCTTACCGCTTTTATCAAGCCACTTTGAGACATTATTACTTCCATCTTTGATAATGGTACTAAGGTCTTTTGAATCCAGCCATAGCAGGAGGTCTTGCAGTTGGCGCGGATCAAACCCCTGCGATAAAATCCCCTTAAACTCTGCTGCCAGAGCATCGTCAAAACTACTCTGATAACCATATGCATTGCTCATAATTACCTCCTACCAAGTCCAAGGGCCATGTGGCTGTAGATATTGCATTGTGGTGCGGATTATGCCTCCAGTGAAATCACTGCCATTTGCACTTAAGCGAACTGGTGTGTCGGAATAAAATGCAGTTGGGCCAATAATCCCGATATTGGTGGAATCTGTGCCGATACCAATCGAGCCACCGAATTTGCTGGTCTCTCCGCTAATGCCGACATCGAAGGAAGAAGCTCCTGTCACGGCAGTCATAACGCGCACATTCACGGTTAGAAGTATAGAACGGTCAGGAATGGTGATGGTGGTATCTTTGGATGCACCGGAATCCACTGTCACATCCTCTTGCTGGTGACCGACGCGTAAATATTCTCCAGTATCTTTCATGATTAAACCGAATGGCACCCAAGTAGTACCGTCATAAGTTACGCGGGTATCCAAACTTTCTACCACCGCATCCATCCATTTAAATGGCGTGTAAAAAATCCAGCCACCTGTCTGATACTGCGCTATTTTATTTTCCTGTCCGGTAAAATCACCAGTTCCACCAGCTCCCACTATATATAAACCACCCATCGTCGGGCTGCCAGGTGGAGCGGTAACGATATCAATTATTATTGGTGTTACAAACGCATCAAGGCGGTTTAATGCCTCGTTATGCGTGACTTCTTTTTGAGCTTGGCTCGTGACAATATACGGCAAGCCCAGCCTTCCAGTTGAGGACATGATATTCTCCTTAGCTTTTTAAAATTGTTGACTTGTTCAAATTACATGTTACTAATATCCTATCCCCCCCTATAGGATGCTAGCGTAATTTTAATTAAAAGGATTAATGAATGGGACACGGAAATCATCATCACTCCACGCACCCAGATATTATAAAGCGCCTAAAACGTGCTAATGGTCACTTGGCAAAAATCATCTCCATGATTGAAGAAGAAAAACCATGTGTAGAAGTGGCTCAGCAGATGCAAGCTGTTTACTCTGCTGTTGGCAATGCAAAGACTGCTTTTGTTCATGACCATATCGAGGGCTGCATTGAACACACAGACCATGAATCAGCTTCTGAAGTTAAAAAGAAGATGAAAGAACTTAAAGAAATCACTAAATATTTATAGAGGCACTTCATGCGAATATTACTCCTACTTATTGCTAGTTTCTTTCTAGCCGATGCCGCGTTTGCTCATGGTGTAACCTCCGGGGATAAGGGCTATATCGCTGAAATTACCGGTGTTCATGCTATTCCGTTCATATATCTTGGCGCAAAGCACATGATGACGGGCTACGACCATCTGTTATTCTTATTTGGCGTTATATTCTTTCTCTATCGCCTGAAAGACGTAGGTATTTACGTCACACTCTTTGCTGTTGGTCACGTTATCACACTGCTTTCCGGTGTCTTGATGGAAATTAGTATCAGCCCCTATATCATTGATGCCATTATCGGATTTTCTGTCGTGTACAAGGCACTTGATAATATGGGTGGATTCCAGCGTTGGTTTGGCTTCCAGCCCAACACCAAAGCCGCCACATTTATATTCGGTCTGTTTCACGGTTTTGGCCTTGCCACCAAGATTCTGGATTACGAGCTTCCTCAGGATGGACTGCTTGCAAACCTTGTTTTCTTCAATGTCGGCGTGGAAATCGGTCAGATACTGGCACTTGTTGCCATCTTGATTGCCATTACTTACTGGCGCAAATCCGGCGGCTTCATGCGCCACGCCTATACTGCGAATGCCTTCATGATGATGCTTGGTTTCCTGCTTATGGGTTACCAGATCACCGGCTATATCGTATCGTAATATATTAAACATAAACGAGGACAAACTATGTATAATTCTAATATCCCTGCTGACAGAGAACTTCCTTCCACTAAGAAGCTAATCAAATCCACCGTGCTTGCCGCTATCGGCGCAGGTGTGTTGCTGGTAACAGTCGTCATGCCATCAGAATACGCCATTGACCCAACCGGTATTGGTAAATTGACCGGCTTGCAGCAAATGGGCGAAATTCGAGTGTCGCTTGAAGAAGAAGCCGCACAGGAAGAAGCGGCGAAACTCGTATCATCTGCACAAGCTGCAACGGAGGAGGTAAAACCTCAGCCTGTTGCATATCAGAAAGCAAGCACTACACCAGCCGAAGTGCGCAACGATGAAATGGAAATCACGCTTGCACCAAACGAAGGTACAGAAATCAAAGTAGCTTTAAAAAAAGGCCATAAAGTTAATTACGAATGGTCCAGTACAGGCAAAGTAAACTTTGATAATCACGGCGATTCCAAAAAACTGAACATCGACTACCACGGCTACGGCAAAGGCATTGGACAAGCTACTGATAAAGGCACTATTGAAGCCGCATTCGATGGTAATCACGGCTGGTTCTGGCGTAACCGCAATAAAGAAACAGTCACCTTAACGCTTCAAACCAATGGTGCGTATACTGATATTAAACGCATGAACTAACATTTTTTAACAATAAAACTGGGAACTCCTATGAATAAAGAAACAAAATCAAATATAAAAATTGGCGTTATTGCACTGTTAATTTTGGGATCAGTGTTATTTGGCTTACACGAGTATAATGAAGGACATGAAGCAAGTGCTGAGCATGGTCACTCACATGACTGATATTTTGCATAAAAGCCATTAACCAAAGGAAAACATTATGAAAAAAATCCTCTCTATTATCGCAGTTTTAACCCTTTCATCGCAACTTGCCTTTGCTCATGGCAACGGTCATGGTGGAAAGCCAATTAGCAATGAAATGGCAATTATAGAAGCAGACAACAATGTTGCTGCTGTAGTCAAGCAACAGATTGACATTGAAGGCAGTAAATTGGATGCATCATGGGAAAACATCCCAGCATCTGATAAAGCCATCAACCGAAAGGGTGAGGGCTATTACATTGTAAGCCTTAATAATAAAGCTCAGGACAAAACATTATATGTCCTTATCTCTGACCAAGGCGAATTCTACGATGCCAATTTTTCTGGCACGTTTGAAGGCTTGGAACAATAGACAGTCATGAGCAACTTGTCTGAGCTAGTTATATTGTTTGCATCTGCTTTATTGGCTGCAACAATATTTCCGGCTCAGTCTGAAATGGTTCTTGCTGGACTTCATTTCGCAGGAGATTATCCTAAATGGCTTTTGCTTATCGTTGCGACTACCGGCAATGTTCTTGGTTCTGTTATAAACTGGCTATTAGGTCGTTACCTTATCCATTTTCAGGATAAAAAGTGGTTTCCGATAAAAGGCCGTATGATGAATAAAGCGACTGCCATGTATCAGAAGTACGGTGTGTGGACATTACTTCTAGCATGGACGCCTTTTATAGGCGACCCACTTACACTGGTTGCCGGGATATTCAGAACTAACATCTGGATATTTTTAATTTTAGTCACCATCGGTAAAGCAGGCCGTTATGCGCTTCTTCTAACCATTTTATAGGAATTTACTATGCTAGTATTTATTGCAAAAACAGGTGTTGCAGCCCTCGCCATAGCGTTTAGCTCATGGCTGGCTGGCAAAAAACCTGAACTGGCAGGATTTATTATTGCTCTGCCCCTAGCATCTATTTTAGCAATTGCATTTTCTTATGCAGAATATCGTGATCCTGCCGCCAGCATAACCTTTGCTAAAAGCATCCTTATCGGAGTTCCTGTATCTTGGCTTTTCTTTCTTCCATTCTTTTTTGCGGAGAAATATGACCTTGGCTTTTGGTTTAGCTATGGCATAGGAATATTACTCCTTGTTGTTGGATTTTTTATTCACCGTTATATTACTGGCTTGCTCTAACAATTTAGACCATTATTGTAATGGCATATCCACGCCCAACTGCCGCAGACATTTGATAAACTTTTACATCTACGCTGCTTTGTGCCGATCCAAAATCCGTCACCTGATCTGCAGCCGAATAACTGGCGGTTGGGCTGGTGACCTCAATGGTTCGCACAACATTACTGCCATCCAGAATATCAACCTCATAGCTTTCAGATTCTTCACCGAGCGGAATACCAACCCCATCGCGCCATTCACCGTCAACACGGCTGCGACGTATCCAGCTAATGGTTAAGTTGCCTGAGCCGTCACGCACGCCTTTTACATGCCCTGGAGAAAATGGCTTTAAGTTCCGTCCGGTATAGGTGAAAGCCAGCTCATCAGTATTGCCGATTGAATTGCCAACGCTCACCGCTTTATAAAAA
>CAYGPX010000116.1:0-5386 GCA_964351935.1 uncultured Rickettsiales bacterium
ATTTCACATGAAGCCTGCTAGATGGCTGACAAAGTCTTCTTTCACTACATCACAACATTTCAGCTTTCTGAATTTCTTTTAGCGTTCTCTTGCTCTTTTTTCAAGCGATACAACTCGGAAGCCTTGGCAAAACGGAGTGTTCTAGCAAATGCATATAAAACACTTTCATAAAAACCATCAAGACCAAGTAAAAAGTAACGCCTCAGCGTATAAGCTTTTAAGAAAGCAAAGAGTGGCTCAAATACAATACGAATTGTAGATGGTTTGCGGCCTCGTGCAACCATATCAGCAGCTTGCATATCACTATAGAAATTGATTTTTTCTACCGCATGGCGGAACGAGCGGAAGCAACGGTGAATCACCATATGCTTAAACTTGCCGATTTCACCTTCTTTTCCAGCCTTAAATATCACCGAATCATGTACGCTGCTATCTTTAAAGCCTGCATAATCCTTATGATAGAAACGCACCGGATCATTTGATGGTGAGAACCTTCCGGGCTTTATTGCAAAACGGCTGAGAATGCGAATATCAAAGCGCCATGCTTTGCTTTCAGGTTCTTTACTATCTGCAAACATCGCAAGCATTTCATCACGCAAGCCATCACTTACGGCTTCATCTGCATCGATATTCAGTAGCCAGTTATGGCGGCAGATAGATTCACCAAACACTTTTTGTGGCCCATAGCCTTGCCACTCGTGATATACCACCTTCGCCCCAAGATGAGTTGCCACCTCAACGGTTTTATCGCTACTGCCGCTATCAACCACCACCACTTCATCTGCCCAATCTACCACGCTCTTTAACGTATGAGGAATTCTATCCTCTTCGTTTTTAGCAATGATGAATACGGAAACAGGCGCTTTTAGCATGGATGATTACGCCTGCTCTTTTACTTTTTTAGGGCGACCACGTTTTTTAGGCGCGGCAGGCTTAGCCTCTTTTTTAGCTGCTTGTTTTTTAGGTGCGGCAGCTTTTTTGGTTGCCTTTTTGGCTTTTGGCTCTTTCTTTTCTTCAGCAAAAAGCTCAGCCTGTGCATCCGTTTTCTTTCTGTTAGCACGTTTTACTTTACTAGCCGGCGCCTTCTCTGGTTTTGTTGGAGCTTGCTCTTGCGCTGCCTCTTCCTCTGCAACATCAGCAGCCGATTCAGCAGGCACATCTACTTGTGGCGGATTGGCTTTATTTTCTAGCACTTCGCGGTAAAGAGCAATGGTCGCTTCACACATTTTATCTACCGTGAAAAGCCTACGCACACGCGCCGCAGCTTTTTTACCCATCTCATCACGCTCTTGATCTGAAAGGGCTAAGGCTTCCTGAATGGCATCGGCTAACGCCTTAGCATTTCCCGGCTCTACCAACCAACCAGTGTTACCATCTGCGATAATTTCACACGCACCACCATGCTTAGGTGCAATCACAATACGCCCTATTGCACCGGCTTCAGCTGGCACACGGCCAAACGCCTCGGGTCTTACCGAGGTAGAAAGCACCACATTGGCAAGTCGATAAGCCGCTGGCATATCGTTTATATTACCAATCATCGTAACATAAGGCGCCAACCCTTCTTTCAAGATTGTGCGGCGCAATTCGTCGCGGTAGCCCGGATGTTTTTCATCATCGCCCAACAACACACAGAATATATCCTTTTTAGGAAGCAGCTTGAGGGCATCCAACAACACGCTTTGCCCTTTCCAGCGAGTGATTCTGCCCGGCAGCAATATAATGGCTTTATCTTCTGGCAAACGAAGGCGGTCAATCATCTGCACCATGCGCCGCTCGGTTACTTTTTTCGCATCAAACTGCTCCACATCCACACCACGATGAATCACTGTAATTTTTTCAGAAGATACCCCATAATTTTGAATCATGTGATCGCGTATAAATTCTGAAATAGCTATAACTCTTTCGCCCTTAGTCATAATTTTATTGTAAAAACGCTTAAATGGCGCGCCAAGCGAATAAACTCCATGGAAGGTAGTAACAAAAGGCACTCCCATTTTCTTTGCTGCAAAATAAGCGCTCCATGCAGGCGCACGTGAACGCGCATGAACAATATCCACCTGATATTCTTTTATCACTTTCTTCAATCGCCCAATATTGCGCCAGATAGCAAACGGATTGCGACTGACTAACGGCAAGGTAATGTGCTTACCGCCTGCTGATGTTACCTGATGTGACATATAACCACCAGCTGAAGCAACAATCACTTTAAAACCCGCTTTCACTGCTGCTTTAGTTACGTCTATCGTGCCACGCTCAACCCCGCCTGAATGCAGAGACGGCAACACCTGCAATAGTACCGGTTGTTTCTGATTCTCTAGGTTGCTATGTTGTTCATCCATAGACACATTTGTTTTATTTGAATTCATATTAATATTATCCCATACCTTTTTAGCGGAGCTATTTTCATGTCAGAACACCTCACCTCTCATGAATTCCTTACACTGGAGGATGGCAACCAACTTGCATATTTTCACACACAAGGCCACGCCTCAGCACCGTCTATCGTGTTTTTAGGAGGCTTCATGTCAGACATGAGCGGCACGAAAGCTACTGCACTCGAACGTTTTTGTAAAGCAAAAGACTATTGCTACACCCGCTTTGATTACTTTGGCCATGGCAAATCTTCCGGCACCTTCACCGAAGGTACTATCGGCTACTGGAAAAACAACGTACTCGCTATTCTTGATATGCTGCCAAACACAAAGCATATTATTGTGGGCTCAAGCATGGGCGGTTGGTTGATGCTACTTGCAGCACTGGAACGGCCTGAAAAAGTCACCGCCCTCATCGGCGTTGCCTCCGCACCTGATTTTACCGAGAATCTCATCTGGAATGTGATGCGTGAGGATGAAAAACAGGAGTTACTAAACAATGGAATTTTCAATCAAGCCTCAGACTATAGCGACTCGCCCTACCCTATTACAGTCCAACTGATAGAAGAAGGGCGCAAGCACTTGCTGCTGGATAAAACCATTCCAATTCATTGCCCTATAAGATTACTGCACGGCATGAAAGATGATGATGTGCCATATACTCTCTCTGTCACTCTTGCCCAAAAGCTTGAAAGCGATGATGTACAGCTACAACTTATAAAACGTAGTGACCACCGCATGTCATCAGAAGAAGATGTAGCAATGCTCGAGCGTACGATTGAGATGCTTATCTAGATGTGTTGTTACTTGCAAATAAAATTAAAAAGCGTTAGAAAACACACCGTAAAAATGAATAAACTATCGATTAGCAGAGCATAACCCATGAAACCTACCGTAAAACCTCAGAATCCTAATTTTTCATCCGGCCCATGCGCCAAACGCCCAGGCTGGAGCTTAGAAGCACTTAAAGATGCTGCCACCGGACGTTCTCACCGCGCCAAAATTGGCAAACAGAAACTGGCAGAAGTGATTGAAAAAAGTCGTGAAGTGCTTGGCATTCCTACAGATTATAAAATTGGCATCGTACCCGCATCTGACACTGGTGCCGTTGAAATGGCGATGTGGAGCTTGCTTGGCGAGCGCGGCGTGGATGTGCTTTCATGGGAAAGTTTTGGTGCAGGCTGGGCATCGGATATTACCAAGCAGTTAAAACTGCAAGACGTTCGTAAATTTAATGCCGACTACGGAAAGCTTCCAAACTTGAACGAAGTAGATACCGATCGTGATGTTATTTTCACATGGAACGGCACCACTTCAGGCGTCAAAACACCTAATGCAAATTGGATTAAAGACGACCGCAAAGGCCTAACAATTTGTGATGCAACTTCTGCCGTTTTTGCGATGGACATACCTTGGAGCAAGCTGGATGTTATCACTTGGTCATGGCAAAAAGTGATGGGCGGCGAAGGCGCTCATGGCATGATTGTGCTTTCACCTCGCGCTGTGGCACGCCTTGAAAGCTATACGCCAGCATGGCCAATGCCAAAAATTTTCCTAATGACCAAAGGCGGAAAACTGATTGACGGTATTTTTAAAGGTGAAACCATCAACACCCCTTCAATGCTTGCTGTTGAAGATGCGCTAGACGGCCTTAACTGGGCAACATCAATCGGTGGATTGTCTGCTTTGAAAAAACGCTCAAACACTAATCTTGCTGCATTAAAAAAATGGGTAGATAGCAGTGAATGGGCTGCATTTTTGGCTGAAGAGGAAGCTACCATCTCCAACACCTCTATTTGCTTAAAGATTGTGGATAGCTGGTACACAGCTCTCAGTGCCGATGAGCAACAAGCAAAAGCAAAAGAAATCGTTTCATTGCTTGATAAAGAAGGTGTAGCTTTCGATATCGGTGCTTACCGCGATGCACCTGCAGGCTTACGCATTTGGGGCGGAGCAACCATTGAGACAAAAGACATCGAAGCACTTACCCCTTGGCTTGATTGGGCATTTGCTCAAGTGAAGTCTCAGGCGGCAGCTGCTTAAGCGATCATATGGTTTTTCATATATGAATAAAGAAGCGTAGATTTTTATCTACGCTTCTTTTGTTTTTTTATCACTTGCGTTTTAAAGTTTTACAACTTCATCTCCCGCAAACACCCTTGCCAAGGCTTCTAAAACGCGCTATACATCCGGCGCAAATAAAATTTATCATCTCTATATAAGGAACGTGGATTCATGGTGAAAGTTCTGATCTCCGATAAAATGAGCCCAAGAGCGGCGGAAATTTTCAAAGAAAATGGCGTTGAGGTGGATGTAAAAACCGGCTTAAACGAAGATGAATTATGCAAAATTATTGGCGAGTATGATGGACTGGCAATTCGCTCAGCTACCACCGTTACCCCTAAAGTAATCAAGGCTGCAAAAAAACTGAAAGTGATTGGCCGCGCAGGCATTGGTGTTGATAACGTCGATATTCCTGCTGCGAGTGCTCAAGGCATCGTGGTGATGAACACACCTTTTGGTAACTCTACCACTACGGCTGAACATGCCATTGCGATGATGATGTCACTTGCACGCCAAATTCCTGATGCTAATGCATCTACGCACGCTAGCAAATGGGAAAAATCTAAATTCATGGGCGTAGAAGTTACCGGTAAAACACTTGGTTTGATTGGTTGCGGAAACATTGGTTCTATTGTTGCTGACCGTGCACAAGGGCTTAAAATGAAAGTGATTGGCTTTGATCCATTCTTAAGTGAAGAACGCGCCAAAGACATGAACATCGAAAAAGTAGAATTGGATGTGCTTTTAAAACGTAGTGATTTTATTACACTACATACACCCCTCACCGATGGAACACGCGGCATTCTAGATGCTAAAGCCTTTGCAAAATGCAAGAAAGGCGTGCGTATTATTAACTGTGCACGTGGTGGCTTGATTGTAGAAGCTGACTTGAAAAAAGCGCTCGAATCCGGTCAAGTTGCAGGTGCTGCACTTGATGTTTTTGAAGA
>CAYGPX010000117.1:0-5303 GCA_964351935.1 uncultured Rickettsiales bacterium
TAATAATTCATCATACTAACAGAATTAACTGTCCGGAAAACTATAGCCGTATCATTTGCAGAACATAACGGATTTACAAACAACTTCTATAAACATGGTAAGGCAAAGACCCTTTCAAAGAATACTATATCAGCCATGCTTAAAGAGCCTTTCTATTACGGTGAGCAGTACGTGAAGAAATATAACCGCTTCTTTCCGCATAAGTATGAGCCGTTAATCTCAAAAGCTCTCTATGACGAATGCCAGCGCGTCACGCAAATGCGTTCACAGGCAAACAACCGCATTCAGGCCGTGCAGAACTCAAAGAAAGAGTTTATCTTCAGAAGCCTCATTAAATGCGCTGTAACAGGCCGTACCGTCTCTTGTGACAGGAAGGAAGCTAAAACAAACAAAAACACCTATCTGATAACGTGGAACCCTAAAGACACGTCAAAGAAGCTTTATATCCCTGAGCAGGATATTCTCAAACAAGTCTCTAAGGTATTTAAGGCTTTGGCTATCCCTGACAAGATGCTGGAAGAGGCTACCAAGCGTTTACAGCAATCCCATGAAGATGAGCAGGTATATCACGCACATAGAATAGAGCAGTTACGCAAGGAAGATGATATTATCCGTAACAAAATCAACCGATTGCTCGATATTTACCTTGAGAAGGGTATTTCCGAGGCGGTGTTCAATGTGAAGAATGAAGCATTAGAGCAAGAGCTAAAATCGAACCGTATCGAAAGGCAGATGCACGAGGATGCAGATAACAACTTCAAAAACACGCTGATAACGGCTTTCCGCCTTGCAAGCAGGGCTGGACACCTCTTCGAAAGTTCGAAAACTTCTGAAAAACGCGAGTTAATCAATTTCGTTTTTTCGAACCTTACTCTAAGAGGCAAAAAGCTAGAGTATACCTTGAGAAAACCGTTTGATGTGCTGGTGAAATTATCGAAGTGTGAAGAATGGCTCCCGATTCTGGATACAATTCGAACGGGTTATTTCAATGAAGTAACAGCAATTTCAAGGCTCCTACCAGCTTATAGAGCGGTTGAGTTTGAAAAGCAGCACACGCATTAGTTCGACTCCTTAAAAAGTCGCCAGTTTGAATCCTAATGTATTAATAATTCTCTTTCATTTATTGCAAAGAAGCGTGCATAGCACTGATAAGTGCATGGTCTTTTTTTGCTATTTATTTGTTATATTAAAAATATAGGCGTTTTAACCTTTTATTAACAACTAGCTGTTAACGTGCTTTTTAGTGTTGCATAAAAATAGAACTATTGGAGAGGAGAGAAGCGATGCCATTATTGCCGGTAACAGCACAATATTGGGAGAGTGTAACTGAACACGTTAAAAATGGAGATTTCTCAGCAGCACTTAGGTTGCTAAGAGAAAGGCACAGTGTAACCGATTTAGCACAAAGCAAAGGCCTTCACCATGCTGCAGTAGCTGAAGTTGTGCCTGAAGCATTGGGGGCTTCCGCGATTGAAGAGTTGCTGTTTTCAATATTAGAGCAAGAGCTACCCACACAAGCTTCAGAGGCGCGAGAGGAACTTGTCAGATATATTCTGCAGGACAATAGCTTTTGGGAAGGATATGTGGATGCTAATCAAGATGAACAAAGCCCTAAGGATGATATGTTGCAAGAGGCTTTTTCAACAACTTTTGGAGACACCAATGTTAGTTTATTGCAATACGCCGCTAGAACTGGTGATTTAGAACTGTGTCAAATGATTTATAATATCAGTGATGATATTGAAGTTGATGAGAGAGGAAGCGGTACAGGAACAGAGGAAGAAACGTTATATAGAAATAATGATGGAAAGAATGCACTTCATTATGCTGCATACTCAGGCAATTTAGAACTACTAAAATTTTTCCTACGAGAATATGAAATAACATCTGAAAACGCTAAAGACCATTCTTATTTAGCACCAGATGGTAGCAATACAACAATGCTCTACTATGCTGCACTTTCAGGTAACCAAGATATGGTGGAACAGCTTATTGATTGGGGTTTTGAAGCAGATGATTCTACACTATTTGCGGCAGCTAACTCGGGTAATACTGAATTAGTTAATTATTTAATTGTTACAGAGAGATGTAACCCTTTTGCAAAAAATAACAATGGATCAACAGTGCTTCACTATGCGGCACGTTCCGGCAATCCTAGATTAATTGATATGCTTACTGGGGAGCCATATAACTTATCAATAGACAGTACAAATATCGATGACTGGACGCCGCTTGACGCCTACTTAAATCGGGCAATGACATCACCTCAGGCTGCGTTGAAGTTTTTGCCAGAGATGGCAGATGTGTTTCTTTATCTTATCGGTGAAGATGGTAAGGTTGGGGGGAAGGAGGTTGATGCCTCGGGTTTTAATTTTAATGATGACACAAACTTTTTTCATAGTGTGATTGATGCTGTTAGGGGTGTAAAAGGTGCTGCACAACAGAAAAAGTCATTGGAAGATTTAGCAAAAATGCTACAAACACTTGGGAGCTGGGGATATATTCCAGATACAGGTGAAGCGTACAAAGTAAATGAGGATGATGAGCATTCTCAAACAACTTTGGCATTATTTTCTCAGATTCCATTTTTATCTGAATATCCTGAAACTGCTGGCAAAGCATTTGCAGCGCTTGTTGCTTCCTGTGAAAGCATAGAAACGGTTGATCTGGCTTTTTTAAAGAGTCTTAAAAACAAAGGCGAAGGGCGTTTTTCAACATTCTTATTGAGTGCAATTGAAGAATTAAGCGCTGATGAAGTTGGTAGAGGAAAAATATCACAGCTTGTAGAAAACTTAGAAAAAGTATTTCCTGCCACAAAGATTGCACCTCGTGCTGCAGTGGAAGGCATTCATGCAAAAGGCAGCTTTAACCTCCTAAGTTGCGCGCCGACTTCAGACCAAACCGGGAGTCTTTTCAACGCGTTAGTATCCAGAGTAAAAGAGCTTTCCGAGCAAATTGCTGCATCCAATGAGATTGATGCGGAACTTGATGCTAAAACAGGAGCATTAGTTAATGCCAGCATGACTTTAATTGATAAAGAACTGCAGGACTTGCTAGAAGGACAAGGGGGGCAAGGGTTAACAGCTTTCTTTGACTATGTAGATCATCTACTTTCTAAGGTGGTAGAGGATAATAAGGATATGGCAGGTCGTATGCTACAGACCATTGCTCAAAATATTATTAATGAAGAGCAGTATCTGCAAGTGGAAGTAACCCGATTCTTCGCAGGGGTAATTGGAAAGCGTGTTTTTGAGTGCAAATCGCCACAAATAGTTGAACTGTTTTTAAAACAATATCCCGATTTGCGTCTGCCACAGGGCTATAAAATGTCTGTTGATGAGTTGCGCTCTAAGGTGGGAGCCCAAAAATTGGGGGTATTGGTAAAGTATGGCTACATAACTCCACTGGATGCCTATAATCAGTTGAATAACGCATTAACAGGCAATGCCGCAAGTAAATCAACGCGTGTTGCAGATTTCTTAGGGACGCTTAATGACGAGCAGCGCATTGAGTTTATGACACTGGGTCTGCTCTCTAACAATGAAGATATGAGTAAGGTTCTTGATGCTGCTTATCATAAGCTCAGCAACAAAGAGGCGATGTATCCATTCTATCAGCAGGTGAAACCGATTGCAGATGTAAGTGATCAACAGACAAAGCACTTTAGAGTAAGAGCATTATTTAGGGATGCTGATCTTCCTATTCGCTTTAAAGCATTATTAGGAAAAGCAGTTGCTAGTTGGCATGAAAAGGATACCAACATCACGGAGGAAACCGTTAAAGAATGGTTTGGCAATCAACTACTCTCACAAGATGATTTGCTGTATTGCTTAGTGCCCACTGGACAGGCAGAAGTGGTAAATAAGGCTATTACAAAGCAGATAAACCTTTCACCCATTCAAAGAAAAGAGCTTTTTGAGAATTTTATAACAGACCCACAGACAACACTTTCTATGAAACGGGTATTACTGCTTAAATCAAATAAGCTTTTAGCAATTAAAACAGGAATTCCCAAAGATGTTTTAGCTGAACTAAAAGGTTTATATCTAGGAGCAGTTCATTCTATCACAAAGCGACGAGCTGATGGGCAACCTTCCATTCCACTGCTTTATGCCCTTTTAGAACCAAATATTAGAATTTCAACCAACGATGAATTATGGGAAGCAACAACATTTCCCGGCAATCAGGATCAGAAAGTAAAACTATTTTCCGATTTGATGGAGTTGTCGGATGAAGAACTATCTCAAGAAAAAAAGAAGCAACTTATCAAACATATAGTGAAGTTGACGGGAATTAGCGATCCCACCGAGCTGTTAGAGCATCCATCCCTTTCAGCCACGGCATTAAAACAACTTCTAACAATCACTCAAGACATGGAAGGAGAGATAGGAAAGCCCGAGCTTTTTGTGTTCGATTGGGATAAGACATTTACAAACCATCCTACTGCGCTTTCTTTTAATCCGCTTCTCATGGCAATGCTGCCAGCACTAGAGGCTCAAAAAGCACAAGGTGCAGAGCGTTGCATTGCTACGAATGGGTATCAAACCTATTTTCATCTTACGATAATAAATCAATTGAAAGACTATGATGGCTCTGAAAAAACACCTGAACAAGTCAGGACTGAAATTACGACGGCTGTGCAAGATATTGTGGGTGGCTTTTTAGATGAAGCACTCAAACGCGGATTGATACCTGTTGCTGCACACGGAAATCGGCAAGGCATTATAAATGCTCAAGTAAACGGTTTGTTAGACCAAAATGGCTTGAATGAAAATGATCCAGCAGCGTTTGAAGCTAACTTAGCTGCATTTAAAGAAAATTGTACTCAGGTAGCAAACTATTTAATAGGTGACGATCCGGTAACAACTTATGCCTATGTGAATAAACCAGAACTAGTAGGTGAAGCTGGTAAGAAAAAAGGATTACTAGAAACAAAGGTAGCTTTTACAGGCTATACGGGTAATTTAGCAACAGACTGGCCACAAGAAGGTAACGTTATAACCTTTGAAGAAAAATTTTCTGACCGTTTTGACAAAGTCTATATTGTGGGTGATGGTGTGGACGCTGATATGCAAATGGGTGCAAATTCACGAGCCCACTTTACTGAAGCGGATGTGCAGGGCGGTTATGTTGGTAAGCCTATTGCAACGGATGGTTCAGAGACTCCACTTTCAGCTATTGAAGGCTTTGAGGTGTTAGACTTGAGTGATGAGGGAGCAGATATTGCAATCAAAGCTTCCACTTTTGAAGGAAAAATAGAAAATAATAATCATGTTGGCAACAATACCGCAACCCACTTGCTT
>CAYGPX010000118.1:0-5290 GCA_964351935.1 uncultured Rickettsiales bacterium
AACTTGCGACCAATTGATTAACAGTCAACTGCGCTACCGCTGCGCTACCGGGGAACATCAAAAGAAGTTGCGCGCTTGTATAACAAAAACATTTTTGAAACACAAGCCCGTTTGTCATTTTTTCTAAAAAAGCTGTATTTCAACTTATTCCATATACTTGTTATTATCTACATCTTGAGATTGCAAGTAAAAAAAATGCCAAAACCACAAAACTTTGGGGTTGCGAAAGCAGAAAAATTATATACATTATGTCCACATCATGGCAGGATAGAAAAACGGGTAAGATGGAATCTGCTTTTCTATTTTTTGCCAACACAAAATGAATGATACATTTTGTTCTTTCCTGAAGGTATCAGTGATTGCCATGGCTGGGTAGCAAAGTGGTAATGCAGGGGACTGCAAATCCTCTATCGCCGGTTCGATTCCGGCCCCGGCCTCCATTTCTTTGCTAAGGGAGAAGCAAAAAAATGTGGCACATTAGCGTGTATGCACGTTTGCTTTATACCGCTACTTAAAAGATACATGATTGACGTAATCCTTTGGGCGCACGTTCTGTATTGATTGTAGGTAGATAAAGATCAAGCAATGCTCAGCGCTATAACAGGTAGTACGACTGCATGCTTTTAGCAGCAGGAATGTTGGAACCTTGAGGAACGAGAATTGCCGCCAAAACGCACCATTTTTGTGTTCTTTATCTTGGCTTGCCTTGCATGGGGCGACGCATATGCTATCAATTTTTCTTTTCATAATGCACTGGTAGATGCCGCAGACGCAGGGCAAGAAAATGAAGTAAGAGCCTTGCTTAAAGCACGCCAGCCTGTTGATGGTCGCGGCGATTTTAACACCACCGCACTAATGCGTGCTGCCTATCGCGGCCATACCGAAATTGCACAAACACTTGTAAGCAGCGGTGCAGACATTGGCATCCGTGACAGAGGGGGCGCAACCGCACTGCACCTCGCAGCACGCGCCGGACATATTGCTATCGTACAGCTGCTCCTCAAATATGGTGCAGACCTAGAAGTAAAAGATAATGAAGGCTGGACGCCCCTCATGCGGGCGGTGATGAATCGTCAAGCTACCGTTGTGGCTGAGTTGGTAAAAGCAGGTGC
The DNA here is from genome assembly GCA_964351935.1 of uncultured Rickettsiales bacterium. Taxonomy (GTDB): domain Bacteria; phylum Pseudomonadota; class Alphaproteobacteria; order Rickettsiales; family CAYGPX01; genus CAYGPX01. Next base: position 1,113 of record CAYGPX010000118.1, read on the forward strand.
TAATATCAATGCTGAAAATGAAGCAGGCAACACTCCGGTTATACAATCTGCGGCTTCAGGCTCGCTCGAGGTGCTTTCAGCACTCATGCAAAGCCCTGACTTTGCCAATATTACACTTTCTGAGAAAGAAGAAGCACTCGAAGTTGCTAGAAAACGTAAACATCGCAATTTAGAAACGGTCTTCTCAGCACTCATTCATCCACCTGCACGTCAGCTAAATGGGCAAGCAGTTGGCACTGCCTATGGCACGCCAAACCAAGATAGCCAGAACGCATGGGACACAGAAGCAGAAGCAAATATGCCATCATCCCCTATGCAAGAGCAACAAATCGCACAAGGGCAATATAACGTGCCCGTGCCCGATAATGGCTTTGAAGAAGAAGCACAAGCCTCACCTTTTCCTGTATATAATCAGCAGCACCCCCTTCCCACTCCACATGCGCGCCCTGAAATGGCGATGCAACAACCGCAATCAACTACCATGCCAGCTGACCCCGAAGCTGCCTATCGTGCCTTTATGCAACAACAAGCACAGGCAAGCGCTGCCAGTTTACAACAGCCCGCACCTACTTACGCACCACCACAACCGCGCTACCTGCTACAGCTAGGCGCATTTGCAAATGAAGATCAGGCATTTTATGTGTGGAATAATTTAAAGCATCGCCATCCTGATATGCTTAACCGCCTTGAGCCAGATGTCATCAAGGCATTTTTAGCTTATGATCAAACTGAAGTTTTTCGTTTACGTGCGAAAGGTTTTAGCCAGCAACAAGAAGCCGAAGATGTTTGCCGCACTATGCGTGAACGCAGCATTGAATGTTTTGTAATTGAGCAATCTACCGGTGGCGGAAATATGGCCGCACCGCCTCAACAAATGGTACAACAACAAGCCCCTGTTGCGCCTCAAGCACCGGCAGGCTTTGCTCCAGCTGCGCCACAATCACCTTATGGCGCTATAGCACAAGCACCAGCTTATGGTAATGCGCCGCCGATAGCCCCTGCACCTGCTAATATGTATCAGCAACCAGCGCAAGCACCAGCCTATGCACAGCAGCAGCCTTACCAACAACAATCTGCGATGCCACCGGCTGGAATGCAAGCCTATGGAGCACCAGCCCCTTATGCTGCCGGAGCATTTACTGGGCAGAACCCTCAAGCATATCGCCAGCAAGCAAGCGACGCGCCTATTGACGTGATGCAACAAACACAGCCTTTTCAACAAGCCTCACCTTACTATGGCATGCAAGGTAATGCTCCCATTTATGGCACGCCACCGGGAATCGTTTCACCTGCTACCAATGAAGATGTTCGTGAAATGGCACGCCAACAATTTTTCCGCAGTCAGGGAACGCAAGCTCCTCCAACGCAGCAACAATATGGCGATTTCTATCGCGACATACAGCAGCTTGAGCAAGAAAGAAATCGCTATGGCGGCGTATCAGAGGCCGTGCGTATCAACAGCTCTCCTGCTTCCTATCAACAGCCACAATATGGTGGCAGCACCACTGCTGGCATTTGGATACATATTGGCGATTTTCCATCCGAACAACACGCGCAAGATTACTATCAGCGCATGTTTATGTATGATAGCTCCTTTTCACATTTACGCATGGTTAGCATGAAAGAAAGCTCAGCATTTAGTGGCAATAGCAGTGTTGCAATGAGACTAGGCCCAGCCGGAAGCTAAGCAGAAGCATATGAAGTCTGTCGCATCGCACAGCAAGGCGGTTTAAACTGCAATGTGCTTTCCGATAACCGTACCGCAGGTTACCAGACATTTTCAACCCTTGGATTGCAAGCCGGTCAAGGCATCACGCAAGAGACACTCGACCCATTTTGGTTAACACTAGGCACTTTTGACGAATCAGGCGATGCTGAATATTATTGGATGTTTTTGCTGGAAGATCACTTCGATGTGCTAGGCACCCTTAAATACGACTTGCGCAAGCGTGCTGAAAGCAGCCGCGAGCCGTTCCACTTACGTGCAGGCCCTTTCTTGGTTCAGCAGCAAGCCAGCCGCACGTGTGATGTACTAAAATATCGCAATGTTGCCTGCGTGGTAACACACTAATGCCGTGTTTAAAGCAGCATGTTTATTTAGAAATATGCCTTAATCAAAAAGCACCTAAACTTGCGCTAACCAACCACCGCAACATCATCGATAATAAAATCGACTGACTCCCTGCCCTGCCAGACATTTAGCTTGGCTTTACCTGCGAGTGAAAGAGTTTTGCCGCCGGCATTTAGCAGCGTTTTCCCTATGGGTGTTTCTAAACTTCTAAAGGCCATGCATTTCACGCTGCCTGCACCTTTGCCACCGTTCTTATCAGCCACAATGGCGCGCACGTGATCTGCCCCCACCACATCGGCCTTCACCACATATACTTGATTCAGGCAAAAGCGCGGCTCGGCGTTGGCAGTGCCAAAGGGTGCCACACGCGCTAGCGCTTGCAGCAACTCAACGTTTGCACCACGTGCAGTCAAATTACCATCTAACTTCCATACGCGCCGACCGCATAAATCAGCTCCGTGGGCAAACCGCTCGCACAAAAACTCAAAAAGCTGAGGGATTTTAGCCTCTTCTACCGTGAATCCTGCGGCCATTGCATGCCCCCCACCTGCCAGCAATAAGCCTGAAAGGTTGGCTGAAATTACTGCCGCCCCAAAATCGATACCGCTAATCGAGCGTGCCGATGCCTTGCCAATGCCGTTTTCATCCAGCGCAATTACTGCCGTAGGTTTGTTATATTTTTCTTTCAAACGGCTTGCGACAATGCCTATCACTCCCGGATGCCAGCCTTTGCCAGCAGCAAACAGCAGCGGTGCATCTTGCGGTGCATTTTCAGCCTGTGCCATAGCTTCATCCTGCACCAAGGTTTCAATGGCTTTGCGTTCATGGTTGAAGTGATTCAGTTTTTCAGCAATATGCGCGGCATATTCAGGATCATCAGTTGCCAACAACTCAGAGCCCAAATTGGCTTGCCCCACACGCCCACCAGCATTAATTCGCGGCCCTAGCACAAAGCCTAAATGATAGGCCGATGGGGTTTCATTCACCCCTGCTACATCTGCCAGTGCTGCCAGCCCAACATTGCGGCGTGCATGCATTACCTTCAACCCTTGCGAAACAAAAGCGCGATTTGCACCCACCAGTGGCACCACATCGCACACTGTGCCAAGTGCTACAATATCGAGCAGCGATAGCAAATCTGGCTTGGGCTTTCCTTCAAAAAAGCCGCGCTCACGCAACACTGATTGCACAGCAACAGCAACCAAGAACGCCATACCCACAGCCGCCAAATAGCGATGCTCTGAGCTTTCATCCAGCCGATTGGGGTTAACGATAGCCACCGCAGGCGGCAAGGTATCGGCACTTTGGTGATGGTCAATCACCACCATATCAAGCCCTGCTTTCTGCGCTTGTTCAATGGGTTCAAACGACAGCGTGCCGCAATCCACACTGATGCAAAGCTGATTACCTTCTTTGCGAAGCGCAAGTAGTGCCTCGGTATTGAGCCCATAACCTTCTTCAATACGATCAGGAATATAGACCTTTGCTGCAACACCCAGCATGTTGAAAAAACGCCTAAGCAGTGCGGACGAGGTAGCTCCGTCCACATCATAATCGCCCCAAATGACGATTTTCTCGCCTTTTTCTATCGCATCAGCAATGCGGTTTGCAGCCTTGTCCATATCCAGCAGATGGAATGGATCGGGCAAAGAATTTTGAATTTTAGGCTCTAAAAAACGTGCAACATTATCAAGCGCCACGCCGCGTGAAATCATTACTCGTGCGACAATTTCAGGCACATCGTAGCTTTGCACCATTTCGCGCACCGCTCCCTCATTCACCTCGCGCATCTGCCAGATAGCACCCGTGACTGATTGAAGTTGATGTGTCGTTTTATTTGCGGTGAGAAGCTCGTCTTGCATGTTATTGCGCCATATTTTTCAATTTATAAAGCACATCCAATGCCTCACGTGGAGAAAGGTCATCCACCTGCACAGCCTGTAAGGCTTCCAAAAGCGCAGCCGATTGTGGCGAAAAGCCCTCATTTGTTGGTAGCGAAGTGGCCGCAGGCGCATCTTGCGCAGCAAATAGCGGTAAGTCATCTGATAGCGTAAGCTTTTGCCCTTCCGAGCGCTGCAGTGCCAAAAGCACCGCCTCAGCACGCGCC
>CAYGPX010000119.1:0-5256 GCA_964351935.1 uncultured Rickettsiales bacterium
ACAAATCAAAACCATGAGTCTTAAATAATCATCCAGTTTTTTGTTGTAGGATCATAAAGGCGTTGGTATGTTGCAACGTAAAGATTTACGTACTGATATAAAATGTCTTTTCCGTCTATATGAAAGAGTTTATGACTCTTGTCTTCCTTAATAACCAGCTCTCCTTTTTTTTCATCAAGTTCGATACGCTTATGCAAAGCGGTCGCATTTTGTCTGCCCTTTATGTAATCAAGGCTGAACTTTATACATTCGTCGATTTTTTGTTCGTCTGTAAACTGTTCAATTTGTTCTTCTGTTGACTCTGTCATCTGTTGGTATCTCGCTGTTGGTATTTTTGCCTAAATTTTATCCATTTTGATGGTATTTCAGCAAAAGAGGGGTAGTTATCCTCTTTCTAAGCGTGGCAGCGAGATTCCGTATGTGATGGTATCTGATTGTTGGTATCTGGAAAAGTACCAACAATGACCCCTCCCAGATACCAACAATTTTCGCGACTGCAGTGGAATCTTGTGGAACGCTATGGAACCACGCATAGCTCAGAATGACTAGAAAATCAAGCTTTTTGGAACGTTGCGGAACTGTATGGAATGTGATGTTTGGTGACCCCTACGGGACTCGAACCCGTGTTCCCACCGTGAAAGGGTGGTGTCCTAGACCGCTAGACGAAGGGGCCATCTAAAGCAGCGCCGATATGGCTTTTAAGTGGGGGTTTTCTATCGGATATGAACAAGGAAATCAAGCATTCTTTTTGGTTTTTCACCAATTTCACTAAAAATAAGCATAGAAGCGGGAAAAAGCCCTCTTCCTTGGCTTTCATCTGCATAAAAAGATGCTGATAGAACCGCTTAGGGCTTCATCCCAAGCCTCAAGCAGTAACACCGCTAAAGAACATTGAGTGTTTCAAACAAAATGTGAATTGAGTATTTAGCCACAAAAAATTATGGCTTTTCATCTGAACTACCACCAAACGGCAGTAAGCCACCAATAGCGCCTGCGCCAGATTTTACGCCATCTATCACATTGCCCGGTGCGTTGATGATGGTATCAACCGCAGCGCCTGGTGCTTTCATAATCATTTCTGGTGCGGCTTTTAGCGTATCAAGCGGCAGCGATAGCAGCTTTTTGCTTAAGTCGCCCACGCTTGAGAGTAAAATTTTACGAGGCAAATCGTCGGTATGTTTCTGAATTTCAGCAATCACAATGCCTGTGATGTTGGCAATATCGGCTCCGCCTGTGGCTTTACCAATGTTTTTAAGTTCAATGGTTTCGATGGGATAGCTTCGCGCTTCGCCTGCTGGTACCACACCTGCCGCTAAATGGATGGCAGCACCACTAATCACTAACTTATCAAGTGAAAGTTTAAATTCGCCTTCGGTTTGCTTTGGTTTTTCTTTTGCTTCTGCAGGAGCGGTGCGCTGCACCTGCTCTTTCAGCACTAGTAAATTATTTTGCCCTGCAAACATTTCTACAAACACTTCCGGCTTTTCGATGCGTAGCTCGCGGATGTGCAACGGATTAGTGAACACAGAAGCTAAATCGACATTGGCATAAATTTCACCCAGACTGAATGCATGGTCAAACTTCAAAAAATCTTTAGGGTTTTTAATGGTAATATTAGTAATTGTTGCGGTACCAGAAAAAGGCTGAATGGACACAAAACCAACACTCAGCGGCACGCCTGTGGCTTTGACTACTTGTGATTCAATCACCGTTTTAACAATCACCCCGAGTGAAAAATAAATTGCCACACATGCAATGATAATTACTAAAAGAAATTTTTTCATGCCCAATACCTTTGTTTTTACTTAAAAGCACCATGGTGCCCATGCCAATTTGATCTATTGTTGCTAACACTAACTAAAGCTATGTTGCTTTGCAACAGTGGATTTACTTGCATAGTAGTGAAGTTTTTACTAGTGTGTTTCCCGCATGAAATCGGATAATCGCTTTTATAAGTAATCTAATACTACAGGTAGAGTGCCGATGAATACATCTGCCGCTAAGACAACAGGATATGAGCACGACATGGTAAAATCAAACTACTCAGCAAAAGAACTACTCGGATATTATCAGGATATGTTGCGTATCCGCCGCTTTGAAGAAAAAGCAGGACAACTTTACGGGATGGGATTAATTGGTGGGTTTTGCCACCTCTATATCGGGCAAGAAGCCGTTGCCGTGGGCATGCAATCTGCTCTCAAAAAAGGTGATTCGGTGATTACGACCTATCGCGATCATGGTTTGATGGTTACTGCTGGCTCTGACCCAAAAATTATCATGGCTGAGCTGATGGGGCGCGAAAGCGGTTGCTCTAAGGGCAAAGGCGGCTCGATGCACATGTTTGATCTTGAAAATGAATTTTACGGTGGCCACGGGATTGTTGGCGCATCCGTACCACTGGGTGCGGGCATTGCATTTGCACATAAATACAAGGGCAAAGATAATATTTGCTTAACCTATTTTGGCGATGGTGCAGCCAACCAAGGCCAAGTATATGAAACCTTCAACATGGCTGAGCTGTGGAAAATTCCGGTGATTTTCATTATTGAGAACAACGAATATGCCATGGGAACATCAGTAAAACGTTCATCTTCCACCACTGAACTTTATCGCCGTGGCGAAGCCTTTGGTATTAAAGGCAAGCAAGTCAACGGTATGGACGTACTTAAAGTACGTGAAGCGGCACTTGAGGCGGTTGAATATGTGCGCGGTGGCAATGGCCCTATGATTTTGGAAATGAAAACCTATCGCTATCGTGGCCACTCAATGTCTGACCCTGCTAAATATCGTTCTAAAGAAGAAGTGAGCGAATTTAAAGACACGCGTGACCCTATCGAAACGCTAGGCCGCTTGATTATAGATGAGAAATTTGCTGATGAAGCGAAGCTAAAAAGCCTAGACAAAGCCATTCGTGACGAAATGTCGCAAGTGGTAGAATATTGCAAAGAAAGCCCCGAACCAGATGCCAGCGAACTTTGGACGGATGTGTATAGTTAGGTTGTGAGTGCTTAGCAAGGAAAGAGGAGCGAGGACAAGTAGTCCGAGCCAGCCATGAGCCCGCGAAGCGGTGCGCCAGTGCGAGTTTAGGAAAACGAGCAGGACGCAAAATAAAAATATCGGAGAAAACAAATGACTGAACAAACCGTAAGAGTTGCACTGCGTGACGCAATGGCTGAAGAAATGCGCCGCGATGAGAATGTCTTCGTCATGGGCGAAGAAGTAGCTGAGTATCAAGGTGCTTATAAAGTCACCGAAGGGCTGCTGGAAGAATTTGGTGCAAAGCGGGTGATTGATACACCCATCACCGAGCATGGCTTTGCAGGGCTAGCTGTGGGTGCAGCATTCAACGGTTTAAAACCGATTGTAGAATTTATGACGTGGAACTTTGGCATGCAAGCCATTGACCACATCATCAACTCAGCAGCTAAAACCAACTATATGTCAGGCGGTCAGGTAAAATGCCCGATTGTGTTCCGTGGCCCTAATGGCGCGGCCTCGCGCGTGGGTGCTCAGCACTCGCAGTGCTATGCCAGCTGGTATGCGCATGTGCCGGGCTTAAAAGTAGTGGCACCTTATTCGGCAGCTGATTGTAAAGGCTTGCTAAAAGCCGCAATTCGCGATCCAAATCCGGTCATTTTCCTTGAAAACGAAATCACCTACGGCATGAAACACGACGTGCCAGATGATGAAGATTATATTGTGCCAATTGGCAAAGCAGCCGTGCTACGTCAGGGCACCGATGTGACCATCACCGCCTTTTCGCTGCATGTAAAATTTGCGCTCGATGCGGCTGAAAAGCTTGCAAAAGAAGGCATCAGTGCCGAGGTGATTGATCTTCGTACGCTGCGCCCGCTAGATACCGAAACCATCGCTACTTCTGTTAAAAAAACCAGCCGCTTGGTTTCTGTGGAAGAAGGCTGGCCGTTTGCAGGTATTGGCTCTGAACTTGCGGCACTTTGTATGGACGAGTTGTTTGACCACCTAGACGCACCTATGGCGCGCGTCGCAGGAAAAGATATTCCCCTGCCCTATGCTGCAAACCTTGAAAAGCTAGCATTACCGCAAGTGGAAGATATTATTGAAGCGGCCAAGGGCGTGTGCTACCGCAAAAAAGCAGCTTGAATTGTTGCACACACTTGTGCATTACTCTAAAGTAATGAAAAATCATTACGGATTGGGAGTATTTTAGCATGGCATATCGCGGTTTTATTTTAAGCACTCTGTTGGCATGCACCATGCTATTTAGCATCGCAGCCCATGCGGATGATGACCTTCGCGCCATCTCAGTCAATGGTGAGGGCACGGTGAAAGCCGCCCCCGATAAGGCTGACCTTGCCATCAACCTGATGGGCACAGGCAAAACCGCCGTCGCCGCTAAAGAGGTGAGCGACAAAAAACTGAAATCACTTTATAAACTGGCACGCAAATTTGGCATTGCCGAATCAGCCATCACCACCAACCAAAGCTCGGTGCAACCGCAATATGACTATCGCGACGGCAAGCAGATATTTCGTGAATATCAATCGCAGCACCGCGTATCGCTCGAAATTGATAAGCTTGACGTGGTAGCTGAGCTGACCGATGGGCTGGTGGAAGCAGGGGTTGACCGCGTGGAAAGTCTGCAATTTGGTTTGAAAAACGATGCTGCGCTTAAGCAACAAGCACTGGTGGAAGCTCTAAAACAAGCCAAGCAAAAAGCTACCGCACTGGCAGCAGTGGTTGATGCCAAACTTGGCAAAGCCATCAGCATTAGCGAGAGCGGTTCATCCTACGTCCCTCCCCGCCCAATGATGCGCGATGCAATGATGATGAAAAGCGAATCTGCCATGGCCGATAGCAGCGTGGCTCCACCTGCGGGCGATGTAGAAATTCGCCAGACGATTACTGCCGTGTTTGAGTTGGAGTAATTAGACGCTGCACCTATTCCCTGCCACCGCCGCCAACTTCCTGCCCTTTACCGCCGCCAACATGGCCGCCTTCAGCTGATTTATTAGATCCAGCGTCTGCCTCTTGTGCACCGCCTGTTGTATGCTTACTCATGGTTTCACCAGCTTCTTGTGCAGCTGCTTCAAGGTCATCGTCAGATTTGCCACCTGTTTCCTTTGCGGCTTCGGCTTTACTTTGTTGTTGGCCTTTATATTTATCAAAACTTTCAGTAATAGCGTCAAATGTCTCACCAGCAGATTGACCTTTTTCTTTCATTGCTCGTAGTTGCGCGCCCGCCTCTTCTCTAAACGCTTCTCTATCTTTATCTCC
>CAYGPX010000120.1:0-5203 GCA_964351935.1 uncultured Rickettsiales bacterium
TAAACCACACAAAACTACTAACTTAAAACTGGACTAAGAAATGGGGGTTGACCAGTATTTTATCCGCTAAGATTGAAACTTCCTCTTCTGGGCTTTTTCCTCGCCTAGACACCTTTTTAAGGTCTCCTAAAACTTCAATAAATAAAGTTGGAGTTAATACAACATGGAAATGGTGGTGAAGCCAATAGGCTTCTTTGCTTGTTAAACTTTGTATGGTGGATTTATCATAAATAAGCGTAGGACCATCAGGTATCATCTATCTTTGCCATTAATGTTAAAGACCTGATGTTAGTCTTTTTTGCTTTAAGAATCAAAGTTCTTTCGTTCTCAGAAGTTTTCTACCATTCCCCAATGTGCACGACAAAAGCGGCACCAGAGCGGCACCGAGTAAAAATGGCAGCGGCACGGCAAATTTGGTGCCGCAGTATAATCTTTATAAATCAAAGGGAAAATTGGTTGCGGGGAGAGGATTTGAACCTCTGACCTTCAGGTTATGAGTTAGGTTTTAAGTAAATTAACCAAAATTACTAAAAGCTAATAATCGTTTATATAAGCCACATTCATGGCATTTTCTTCTTTCTCTAGGTTACTTAATATTGACAAAAATTACGCTATGAGGTAGCACCAGAGTAGCACCAAAATGATGCTACCGACCTTAAGTGTATAAACCTGAGGGTCATAGGTAGCACCAGTTTTGAGTTTTGTACCTGATTATGTACCTTAAAAGGTCATTGTCAGAGTTAGCTTAAGAGTTTGTTAGTAATTTAATGTAATAATGTTTTAATCTAGCAAATTAATTACTAAGAGGAGGTGATATGCCAGTTCCAGCGATTCAGGCAGTTAATACGGCAAAGGGCGCGCTTGTAGCGTTAGGTCTTACCGGCAATAGGCAAGCTAACTTTGGCGAAGCTGCATTGGCTAAGCTTGGTAATGTGTTAGAGAATTTAAGAGAATTACGAAATCCTCCGCTTACACTAGATACCGAGAATCAAGGCGCAGTTGACTTAGCTGTAAATGACTTGCGACAAACCATTTTACGAGAAATACAAAGAAGAACAATTTCAGATGGGAACCCTCAAGGGGAATTTACTGCTGAAGAAGCTGCACAACATAGGCAAGCAGTGGAATGGTTATTTGAGCAACACAGGCTGGCCACACAGCTAATGACTTCCCAACAAACGCTTATTCGTGAAGTTTATCAGGCCACTCATGATCCAGATCATGAGCTACATGATTATGTGCATCAGCAGCAAGGCCAACATGGTGAGCCGCTTGATGAAAATGCAAGGAGAGAAGCTGCATTAATAAGAATTCAAGCTACGGTAGCTGGCACTTATGCTGCAGCGTTAGAGAACGACCCAGAAGATCAAGCATACTGTTTAGCAGTTAGACAAGCGCAGCACCATGGTGAAGTAACTGTTCCTGCAATTCGGGGACGGATGGAAATGATTGAGCAGCTTGAGGGGGGGCAGTTGAGGGGCCTCATGGCTCAGTTTCAACATATAGGACAGCCAATACTTGATGTTGATAATATTAGAGGTGAAGACCCAAATCATGAGCATTTAAGAATTCAAGCAAGAGTAATGGGTGAGTTAAGTGCAGATGATGTTATTGCAACTATGCGAGGGAGACAACAAGGAGCTGCTGCGCTAGAGGGGCAACTTGACCGAGATGAGGAGCAGGGTTTAAGAAGAAATGGCACTGTCGTTGGAGGTGTTGTTAGAAGAGGTGCAAGGCGGAAACATAATGATAAAAATGGTTCTGATGGCCCCAGTTCTTTCTAAATCTAGGTATATAATAATTTCCTTAAATATCAAAATACGTGCCTGTAGCTCCTTATGAATAAAAAATTTAACTTTACCAAAGCGGTAATTAACACATTACCATTGCCAGAAAAAGGCAAGCGAGCCTATTACTATGATGAGAAAGAAGCTGGGCTTGTTTTAGATGTGAGAGCATCCGGCACAAAGTCATTTTACCTCTATAAAAAAATTGAAGGTAAACCAGAACGAATCTTGCTAGGTGCGTTTCCTGATATCTCTATTGAAAATGCCAGAAAGATTGCTGCAATAAAAAAAGGTGAAATTGCAAACGGTAGAAACCCTCAGTCTGAGAAACGGAAGGTTCGTCAAGAAACGACTTTTGGCGATTTCTTTATTGAATACTTAGAGCGCTACAGTAAGCCGCAAAAGAAATCATGGATTTATGACGAGAGAGAGGTAAATAAGTTTCTACCTCAGTGGTTTAAAAGGAAGTTATCAAGTATTAAAAAACATGAAGTTTCAAAGCTACACGATGAAATTGGTAGAAAAAACGGTATCTATCAAGCTAACCGTATTTTAGAGCGCGTACGAGGTATTTATAGTAAAGCAATAGAGTGGGGGTGGGAAGGTGATAACCCTGCTACAGGATTAAAGAAATTTAAAGAAAAGAAGCGTGATAGGTTTCTTCAGCCAAATGAAATGCCGCTATTATTTCAGGCGCTTTCAGTAGAAGAAAACGAAACAGCAAAAGACTATATTCTTTTGTCGCTTATGACTGGTGCGCGTAAATCAAATATGCTTGCCATGCGCTGGAATGAAATTGATATGGATTTGAAGAAGTGGCGAATACCTGATACTAAAAACGGTGAGCCTGTTACTATTCCACTTATTCCCCAAGCAATCGATATTTTAAAGAGGCGTAAAGCCCTAACCAATAGTCCTTGGGTGTTTGAGGGAGAAGGTAACAAAGGCCACTTTGCTGACCCTAAAAAACCTTGGGATCGTATCCGTCAACGTGCAACACTTGCTCTATGGAAACAAAATCCAAAGCTTGAAGACTTTATTGATGATGTAAAGTATCGCCTTAAAAGTAAGGATAACTATGGTTTTACTATCCTGAAGTTATTTAATACGGTTCAAAAAGAAGCGGCAGAAAAAGGTATAGAGCTACCAATCGGCTTAATAGATGTTCGCTTGCATGATCTGCGCCGAACATTTGGAAGCTATCAAGCAATTACAGGCGCAAGTCTTCACATTATTGGTGAAACGCTAGGCCATAAGAACGCTGCAACAACCGCGGTTTATGCGCGATTGCATGATGACCCAACACGTGCAGCAATTGAAAAAGGTGTTGGTATGATGTTTCAATCTTTTGGTGAACAGTAGGGGAGCGGTATGCCTAAAAAGGTGAGTCCAAAGGTTGGAATGCATCCTTCAAAAGGTACTCCTGCGTATCTTGCTCCTTCACATGAAGAAGCTGTGCAACTGGCTGAACAAATTGAGCAGATATTTAGTTATAAAGTGCCTGAGCGCCTTAGCGAAAATGAATATAGGTGGGATGGTAAGAGCCGACTTCCTGTAAGATTTTCAGACTATTTAAGGCGTTTAATTGGCTGGTTGCGTAAGGATGAATATTATCGTCAGATATTGCCTAGAAAGCAAAACTGTTTGGCTGCTTTGGATGAAGTAGAAAGTTTGGCAAAAACGCTTTCACTTCGTTTGAGTTGGAAAACTGGAAATGATGACCAAGAAATGAATTTTATGGCGTATGCCTATTTAGTCGAGGCTGTTCCTTCTGAGGTTTTTCACTACATACCTACAGAGTGCGAGAAGCTACTAAAGGGAATAAGTGAGGCTAAAAAAAAGATAGAGAAGCAAATGAATTCAAAAGGTCGTGACAAATCAGTAGAGAATAGAATTCTAACAGCGGCAGATTTTGCGACTACCTTAATTTCAGAAGGAATCACTCCTTCCAAGACCCGTAATGGTAGATTTGATCAAGCTTTGCGCCTTATTTTTAGATGCTGTAAAACAGAAGTTGATGGTGTACATATTGCACTACCTGATAGGGAGGATAATATAAGACTGATGAAAGAGGCTATAGAACTTGCACACTCAGTGAAAGATGTTTCATATTGGCATTATGACCCCATAAACTATGTCAACAAAATATAGGTGATAAAAAGCCTCCTTTTTCTTCCCATATTATGTCACCTATCAGACTTCGTTAGTTATCGGTAACCTTTAAGTATTGTTAAACACAAATACTTGGTTGCGAATATGAATGAAAAACTACTTACACCACAAGATGTTTCAGGGATACTAAGTGTATCCGTGGAAACGCTCAATATATGGAGAGCAACGAAGCGCTATAATCTTCCTTATGTCAAAACAGGGCGTTTAGTACGCTATCGCCCTCAGGATGTAGAAGCCTTCATTTCTTCACGTTTACAGCTCGTAAATTAACACAACCAGTTTCCCACTCAGAGGGTTAGCCGCGCTCTGGGTGGTTTTAGGGGTGAGGCTGGCAAGGGTAAAACTTTGCCAGCTAAACTTTTCTCACCCTTAAACAAAATGCGGCTCCTGCGCGGAGCGCACTAAATTTAACCTTAGGGGCGGAACATGTAACACGCCCCTCTGCAATTACAATAGAAGGATATGGACATGAAATTAGTTTACCAAAACTTTGACAAGCTCGAACTCTCTTTTAAAGGAAACTTTCCGAAAGAAACGCTCGCGGCACTTAAAGAGGCAAAAGAGCGTGCGCAGAAAAATAGGAGAGAGGAGGTTGCTGCTGTGATCGGTATAGGAAACGTCAAGGTGATGGTGGCACCAAACGGTGCGCAAGGTGGCTATGCTTACCGTTTTAATACAGGTGAAAGTGGTGAGATATGGTCGGTAAAGGATGATTTGCGCGCTAATGAATGGAATATAAGGGTTTCGGTGCGTAGTTTAAACCTTGCACTTAACGGTTTTGAAACCGTTAAAAAACGTTTGTTCGAGAGTTTAAACCGTTTTGGTGCCTATCTGCCACCGCGTATTGACCCACATACAGGCACTAAAACTGCTGATTTTGAAGAAACCATAGGCCGTGTTGATTATTGCTTTGATTTTCTTTCGGATGACTTCATCCTAGATAGCAACCATCTTGTAACGCATAGCCATACTAAAGTAGAAACCCATGAAGAGCCTGTGAAAGATGATAAACGAAGGGTATATCGTCAAGGAAATAGGGTTACTACGCTTACGGTGGGCTGTATGCCTAACAAGCAGCTCCAAATTTATGATAAAACTCGTGAAATATCCGAAAAAAGAAAGGATATCTGGCATAACATTTGGGGTATAAAACCGTTTAAAGGCCAGCGTATTTGGCGTGTAGAGGTGCGGTTTGGTAAAGAAGCACTCGCTAATAGGCTCAATATACGCACTTTCAAAGCGGT
>CAYGPX010000121.1:0-5192 GCA_964351935.1 uncultured Rickettsiales bacterium
ATTATAATCTATCAGAGATATATTTAACGTAAATGCCTAAAAAGTGTAAGGAGAAAATACGAAAATGATAAAAATCATATTATCGGTGACTGTGGTTGCCGCAATATTAATAGGCACAGGTGCTGCTTATGTTTTATTTACCACTAAAACACCAGAGCCTCAAGCTGTAGTAAAGGAAATACCGTATGAGTCGATTGTTTCTAAAAATTAGTCTTCTTGGCTTAATTTTCACTGCCAACATGCAGGCAGTCGCGTATGCCCAAGGTGGTGTGGTTGTGCGTGAAGCGTCGCTTTCTCAGCTCTCCTTGGATGAAGTGGGGACGCTAGATAGTAAAAATGGTGGCTTGGGAGCTGATATTTGGCGCAATACCCCTCATCATTATATCGAAAAGCTGGTGGTGCTTCTTCCAGATGACATCAAATCGGATGCGCTTCGCGATATTAAGAAGCGGCTGCTGCTTACGGCTGCTGTCCCTCCGCAAGGCAACTCAGAAAAAAAAGCGGATTTATTTGCATTACGGCTGCGTCAAGTAGCGCGCATGGGAGAGTATGAGGCTGCTGCCGATTTGCTCGAACGAGTGCCAGCTGAGCTTCGCACAGAAGAAATGGTGCAAATTATTATTGCAGCACGATTAATGGCATCACAAGTAAATTCAGCTTGTAAGGCAATTAAAGCAAATGTAGTGAACTACCAATCAATTGAATGGCGCAAGTGGGTGGCACTTTGTCAGGCACATGAAGGCAATAAAGCGGCTGCAAACCTAACACTCAAACTTCTTGCTGAAAAAGATTTTGATGTTGATGTTTCATTTCAAGAGCTTTTAGATGGACTTGCAACTAAAGGAGATAAAAAACTAGAAGCTGAAAAAACATGGGCGCAGAGGCTGTCACAAGTAGTGCTAAAACTGCCGGAAATTGAAATTTATACGCCATCACAAAAATTTTTAGATGCTGATTTATTATTTAACGCTAAAGCAACTGCGTGGTGGGGTAAGCAAAATATAGACAATGAAGGGGTGAGAGCGGCTGCTGCTGTCAGACTTTATGCAATGTTGGAAGCACTTGGTGATGAAATTAAAGCGGATGATTGGTTGGATTTGGCTTTGTTTGGAGTAAAGCATGGTGAAAACGGAGTGCGTTATCAAATAGGTGAGGCGTTGCTGGCGCTGGCAAAGCAAGAAAGAAAAGGGGATGTGCTCGCGCTTGCAGTAATGGTGGGAGCCAATAGTCCGGTTAGCGAAATGCCCACCCCAATACTCACTATGCTCATCACATCGCTAAAGCAAATGGGATATGCTTCTGAAGCAAAAGCGATTGCCTTGGAGGCATTACAGTAAAAGTGAAAACAGCTTCGGATGCGGGATTGATTGAAAGTTTTTTAGAGTCGTTGTTAGCAGAACGTGGCGCTTCTAAAAACACTATTGAGGCATATCGCCGTGATCTGGATGAATTAGCAGCGTTTCTGGTAAATAAAAAAACATCACTCTTAAGTGCAAAAACATCGCATCTTCAAGATTGGATGGTTGCGCTTTCTAAGGCTGGTTTTGCCCCT
The DNA here is from genome assembly GCA_964351935.1 of uncultured Rickettsiales bacterium. Lineage (GTDB taxonomy): Bacteria > Pseudomonadota > Alphaproteobacteria > Rickettsiales > CAYGPX01 > CAYGPX01. The sequence continues at coordinate 1,553 of CAYGPX010000121.1, forward strand.
AGTACGGTAGCAAGAAAATGTTCTGCCACTCGTCAATTTTATCATTTTATGATCAGTGAGGAAGAGTGCAGCGATAACCCTTCGCTCAAATTAGAACTGCCAAAACAAGCGCAGCATTTACCTAAATACCTCACAGAAGAGGAGGTGGATAGGTTGTTTGTTGAAGCAGAAAAAGATTGTTCTCCTGCAGGAGTTCGTATGCGTGCTATGCTAGAGGTTTTGTATGCAACTGGCATGCGTGTAACAGAGTTAGTGTCGCTTAAAATGAGTGCGCTACAACTTAATAAAGATGAAAGGTTAAGTAATAAAAGTAATCTACTGTTAATTAAAGGGAAGGGCGGTAAGGATCGGGCAGTTCCCTTGACAAATTCAGCAGTTAATATTCTAAATGAATATATTAATATAAGAAATTGTTTTTTAAGAGAAAAAGATAGTTATTATGTTTTTTGTGCTTCGGGTGCTGATGGTTTTATTACAAGGCAGCGTTTTGGGCAATTGCTCAAAGAGCTGGCGGTGAAAGCAGGTATTAATCCTGCTGCAATTTCACCACATGTAATACGTCATTGCTTTGCGACACATCTCTTAAATCATGGTGCTGATTTACGTGTGGTACAAGAGCTACTTGGGCATAGTAATATCTCCACAACTCAGATATATACGCATGTGCTTTCAGAGCGCATGAAAAAACTGGTGCACGAGCATCATCCATTATCGCAGCAACCTAACGCGTCAGACCAATGAAGATTGAAATTGAACAGCTGCAATATGATGTAGTCGTGGTTGGTGCAGGTGGTGCTGGCTTGATGGCTGCAATGCATGCAAGTCGTTTAGGGTTTTCGGTTGCATGTGTTACCAAGGTGCATCCAACGCGAAGTCACACAGTTGCCGCACAAGGTGGAATTAACGCCGCACTTGGAAATGTTTCCAAAGATGATTGGCGCTGGCATATGTATGATACAATCCGTGGTTCTGACTGGTTAAGCGATCAGGATGCAGTCGCAATTTTATGTCGTGAAGCTCCCACTGCAATACGTGAATTAGAGCAGCTTGGTGTGCCTTTCACGCGGCTTGAAAACGGTAAGCTTTACCAGCGTATTTATGGTGGGCAATCAGCTGAATTTGGGAAAGCGCCCCCGCCCCCTCGTGCCTGTGCGGCTGCAGATAGAACAGGGCATGCTATCTTACAAACGCTTTACCAGCATTCGCTTAAGCACCGTACAAAATTCTTTACCGAACATTTCTCGCTGGACTTACTTATGGAAGATGGTCAGTGCAAAGGTGTGCTGACATGGGCAATAGAAGAAGGCAAGCTAAGGCAGTTTAATGCCCGCTCAGTTGTTATCGCTACTGGTGGCTATGGGCAAGCCTATAAAACAGCAACGTCTTCTAGCATTTGCACAGGTGATGGCAATGCGATGGTGTTGCGGGCAGGTCTGCCGCTGCAAGATATGGAGTTTGTGCAGTTTCATCCTACCGGCATGGCAGGCTGTGGATTTCTTATCAGCGAGGCTGCGCGCGGTGAGGGAGGGTATCTTACCAACAAAAATGGCGAGCGCTTTATGGAGCGCTATGCTCCATCCTATAAAGACCTGGCATCAAGGGATGTTATTGCACGTGCGATTACAAAAGAAATCAGCGAAGGCAGAGGCTGTGGTGAAGAAGGTGATTATGTGCATCTTAACATACAGCACTTGGGTGAAAAACTATTGCATGAAAAATTGCCAACGACGCTTGATACAGTAGCAACATTTGGTCCGATTGATGCGACCAAACATCCTATACCTGTTGTTCCGTCTGTGCATTATACGATGGGAGGCATTCCGACGAATCGCTTCTGTGAAGTAGTAGGGGATAATAAAGAAACGGTGGTTAAAGGGCTTTATGCAATTGGCGAGGCAGCTTGCACCTCTGTACATGGGGCTAATCGTCTTGGGTGTAACTCTTTGTTAGATTTAATTGTGTTTGGCCGCCAAGTAGCGCTGCGTATCGCTGAGAATGAAGTGCCAGGCAATAGGTGTGCTCTGCCTTCAAAAGAGACGACAGAAAAATTAGTGAACAATTTTACTCAACATTTTGAAGCCAAAGTAAGTAATGTAACGGTGGTTGAATGCCGGAAAAAGATGCAGCAAATAATGGATTCTTATGCGGGCATGTTCCGCAGTGAGCAAGGATTGTCCAATGGGCTTTCTCAGTTGGAAAAGATTGCGGCAGAGGTTGTGGGGTTGCGTTCACATTCTCTCTTATGGAATAACGAGCTGGTTGAACTATTAGAGTTTAAAAATCTTTTATCTCAAGCAATGGCAACGGTTTATGCTGCACTGCAGCGTGAAGAAAGTAGAGGGAGTCATTATCGTGATGATTTTACTAAGCGTGATGATAAAAACTGGTTAGTCCACAGCCTTGTACTAGGCAATAATCCAAACTCGTGGAAACATGATGCTCGTCAAATTCGCTTTGATACCGCTATGGATGACGTGCCCGCAATTATTCCTGAAGATCGTGCTTACTAGCATTAGATTTCTGCTTTAGGTGAACTACATCTTTTATATTTCAACTCTTAGTTATAATTCGCTGTTGTTTTTTCAAAACAGTGGGGTATAAGTGAGAAGGGTATTTATTTTGATGAGTGAAAATACACATAATCAGTAACGAATAAATGCCAACGGTGTAAGGTATACGTCGAAAAGAGGTCAGGATGAAATTAGGTACGTTTTTAAACGTAACAGTGCTGGTTGGCGCTGTTGCATCAGGTTCTTACTATCTGGGTGCTAGCGGCATTTTAAATGCCAGTCAGCAAGCTGGGCGTGATGAAATTCTTTCATATTTACAGGCGCAAACAGCAAAATCTTTGCCAATTGATATGAAAAAACAATTTGGAAAAAACTTTTCCAGATTAAACCTTTCAGGCATGGATTTAAGTGGATTAGATTTATCTGATGTTGATCTTTCTTATACAAATTTGCGGGGTGCAAATTTGTGGGAAGCCAAACTGGATGGAGCAAATTTACAATATGCAAATTTAGATAGGGTTAATTTGCGTGGTGTGAGTTTTTATAAAACAGATCTTTCTTATGCCACTTTAAGTAAAGCCAATTTACAGCGTACGGTACTAGAAGAAACAGTGCTTCGCTACGCATCAATGCCGCACACAAATCTTAAAAACTCTGTGTTACGCAGAGTAGATCTCTCCTATGCAGATATGAAAAGTGCATTGCTTGATGATGCTAATTTGCAAGGTGCAGGGTTAGAAGGTGTAGATTTGACTAATGCAAGCATGAAGAGGATTAATTTAAGTGAGGCTAATTTATTTTCAGCAGATTTAGATTATGCCAATATGCAAGAAGCAACACTTAACTATGCGGTTTTAGAAGGTGCTTTTATGCACCAAGTGCAGTTAGATAAAAGCAATTTAGTGCATGTAGATTTCTCTAGTGCTAATTTACAGCGCGCTAATTTACAGGCAGCAGATGCCACTTATGCAAAGTTTACAGCGGCTGATCTATCTGGGGCAAATATGTGGGATGCAACGCTTGAATATAGTAATTTGGAGCAGGCAAACCTCTCGGGTGCTCAGCTTTGGGATGTGAAAGCAAGCTTTGCAAGCTTTAGAAATGCTATACTTAACCAAGCGAATCTAGAT
>CAYGPX010000122.1:0-5186 GCA_964351935.1 uncultured Rickettsiales bacterium
TCACAACCCGCATAGCTCTAATTTTGATATGTTGGGAACAAAAGTGGTGGACGGAACGTTCTGTCGAGTTGCCTCGTGGTATGATAATGAGTGGGGCTTTTCGGTTCGGATGCTGGATGTTGCAGAATATTGGAGCAAATTGTAAGCGTTGCTGTTAGCAAAAGCGCACACGGCTTTTATTTGGAATAAATAATTATGACCCTAAGAACCCTCAAGAATCTTGATGTAAAAGGTAAAACGGTGTTGTGCCGTGTTGACCTTAACGTGCCGATAGTGCAGGGCAAGGTTGAGGATGCAACGCGTATTACCAAAATTATTCCGACCATTGAATATTTGATAGGGCAGGGTGCAAAGGTGGTGTTGCTTTCGCACTTCGGGCGCCCAAAAGGTGAATATAACCTTGAAATGTCGCTAGCTCCGCTGACAAACTATCTTTCAGATGCGCTGGATGGAAAGCCCATTCGTTTTGCGATTGATTGTGTTGGCGAGTCTGCAGAGCAAGCGGTCGCAGAAATGCAGGCGGGTGATGTTTTACTGCTGGAAAACGTACGTTTTCATGCGGGAGAAGAGAAAAATAACCCCAAATTTGTAGAGCGACTTGCTAAATTGGGTGATGCATATGTGAATGACACGTTTTCGTGCTCGCACCGTGCCCATGCATCGATTGTGGGGCTTGCTAAGAAGCTACCTTCAGCTGCAGGTTTGCTGCTGCAAAGCGAAGTAGAAAGTTTGCAAAAGCTGCTCGGTGCAGCAGACCATCCTATGGCCGCGATTGTTGCGGGATCAAAAGTATCAACCAAGCTTGCACTGCTGCAAACATTGGTAAAAAAAGTGGATATGCTGGTAATTGGCGGCGCAATGGCGAATACTTTCTTAAAAGCAAAAGGGCTTGGTATTGGTAAATCGTTATTTGAAGAAGACTTGGTGCCAGTTGCTGCTGAAATCCTGCTGAAAGCCGAGAAGGCAAACTGTGAGATTTTCTTACCAACAGATGTGGTGGTAGCCAAAGAATTAAAAGAGCAGCCTGAATGTCGTATTGTGCAAGTGGGCAATGTGCCAACTAACCAGATGATTTTAGATTTAGGCCCTGAAACGGTTGCAAGCCTGCATGAAAAATTAAAGTCGTTCAAAACAGTGGTGTGGAATGGCCCTGTGGGTGCGTTTGAATTTCGTCCATTTGATGTGGCGAGTATCGCGATTGCGCGCTCTATCGCGTCGCTTACGGCCACGCATAATCTTAAAAGCGTTGCAGGTGGTGGCGATGTGCTGGCGGCACTTTCGTGTGCAGGTTTACAGAAAAGCTTTACGTATCTTTCAACAGCGGGTGGTGCATTTCTCGAGTGGCTAGAGGGTGCTGAGTTGCCTGGTGTTGCGGCGCTTTCGTAGTTTAGAGGCTGTTGTTGCGGTGTTTAAAAACTGCCTAATCATAAAAAGTCATTTATACATTTAACGTATAAAATATGTTAAATGTAGTTATTCCACATTTTTTCTTGCAAAATTAATGCGTCATGCGCTATAGTGCGCATTCTTTAGAATGCGGGCTGGTGCATACGCTGTTAAGGCGATGTATTTAAAAATAGAGAGATAGTATGGCAGAAGTAGAAAAAAAACTGACGCATCAAGAAGGTTTAAAGAAGGATAGCCTTTATTTGGCGGGCGATATTGCCAAAGAAATGGCAGATAGCAGCACAGGTGCGGTCAGTGATGATACTTATGATCTGCTAAAATTTCATGGTTCGTATTTTGGTTATAACCGTGATACGGCCACCGTTCGTAAGAAGGCTGGATTAGAGAAAGAGTGGGAATTTATGGTGCGCATGGTAGCACCGGGTGGGCGCTTGAGCGCCGACCAATATCTTGCACTCGATGGTTTGGCAGAAAAATATGCTAACGGCACGATGAAAATTACCACGCGTGAAACATTTCAGTTTCACTGCATTGTAAAAGAAAACATGAAGAAGCATATTGCGGGCATTAATAAATTGCTACTGACGACGCTTGGTGGTTGCGGTGATGTGGTGCGCAATGTGATGTGCACTTCCGCGCCAATTGCGGATAAAAAACATGAAAAGATTTTAGCAGATGCGCGTGAAATTGCGGCGTTCTGTAAGCCAAAAACCAGTGCCTATCACGAAATTTGGTTGGATGGTGAGAATGTGGCACGCAGTCCTGAAACAAAAGACTATGAGCCGCTTTACGGTGAGACGTATCTGCCGCGTAAGTTTAAAATTGCGGTCACCATTCCTGAGGATAATAGCATGGATGTGTATAGCCATGACCTTGCCTTTATCCAAATTTGGGAAGGTGAGGAACTAAAGGGCTATAATGTGTTGATTGGTGGTGGTTTGGGTATGTCGCACAATCGCCCTGAAACCTATGCGCGTGCAGCAACAAACATTATGTTTGTTAAGCCTGATGAGTTGCTGAAAGCAACAGAATCTGTAGTGAAATTAGTTCGTGACCATGGTGATAGGACCAATCGTAAACATGCGCGTCTGAAATATGTTGTGCAGGAAAACGGCCTTGATTGGACACGTGCGCGTTTGGCAGAATATATGGGGCGCGAATTGACTGAGCCACACGCCATGCCAGCACTGCAAGTGCCTGACCACATGGGCTGGCACCCGCAGGGTGATGGTAAATGGTTTTTGGGCGTGCCAGTAGATGGTGGCCGTATTGGTGATTTTGCCTATGGTAACTATCGCACAGGTTTTTATGCGCTGGTAGAAAAATATCGCCCGCAGGTGATTTTGACTGCTGATCAAAGCATTATTTTTGCCAATCTCGATAGCGAAAAGAAAGCAGAAATTGAAGCGCTGTTAAAGCAGCATCATATCAAGCAGCGTGCTGAAATTAGCCATGTGCATCGTCATTTCTTGGCATGCGTGGCGCTTCCTACTTGTGGCTTGGCGCTGGCGGAAGCAGAGCGTGTGCAATATGAGATGGTGCAAACAGTCGAGAAAGCACTTGATAAACATGGGTTGCTGGAAGAGCGCATTTCAGTGCGTGTGACAGGTTGCCCTAATGGCTGTGCGCGTCCTTACTTGGGTGATATTGGCTTGGTAGGTAGAACGCCGGGGCACTATGCGCTGTTTATTGGTGGTGACTTTGAAGGCACAAGGTTAAATACCAAGATTTTGGATCGCTTCCCTTATGAAAATATCGCAGATGTGCTGAATGTATTGTTTGCTGAATTTGTTGCAAACCGTAAGCAAGGCGAGGGGTTTGGTAATTTTGCCCATCGTGTGGGTGAAAAAACATTGGCGGAAAAAATTGAAGCAACACTTGGTGGTGAGCATAAGTGGGCAAAAGCGTGCTAATGCAACAAGTGCTTAAGGCTAAGTGCTGAAAGTACTAAGAAAGTGAAGTAACGAGGACAGGAGTCCTAAAGAATGTTTCCCATTGCACTGAATGTTAAGCGCCTTTCGATCGTGCTTGTGGGAGATAGCAAGGCAGTAGCAAGAAGGCTTGTGCTGCTTGATCAGGCAGGTGCGACGGATAATGTGAAGGTGTTTGCAGAGAATCCTTCTAAGCCACTGGTGAAAATTGCCAAAGAGCGCTTGCATTTGCGCTGGCCTCTGCAAGAAGATGTGGATGGATGCGCAGTGGTGTTGGGTGCTGATTTGAACGAAGCGCAGGAAAAAGCGCTTGAGGCCATGGCCAGAAAAGCCAATGCATTGCTGAATATTGAAGATCGCCGCAGCTATTGCGATTTTTATTATGCTAGCATCATACGGCGTGGTGATTTGGTGCTAAGTGTGAACACCAATGGCAAAAGCCCGGCATTGGCAATGCGAATGAGAAAGAAACTTAAAGAGTTATTCCCTGCCATATGGGGGAAAAGGCTAGAAGAATTGGCAAGTTTGCGAGCCAAATGGAAGCAAGACGGGGCTTCGTTTGATGAAGTGCTGGAAAGAAGTAATGATAAAATTGATGAATGGATGAAATAGGGCTTTTTAATTGTAGGCACAATTTTATTAGAACTAAGAGACGAGAAACTAAAAAAGAATATGACGCACTCACTCAGCAGATTACAGACCTACTACGGCCATCTGGAAGCAGGTGAGTTGCTGCGCGTGATGATACAAGAAGAATTTGTCGATAAAATTACGTTGGTGTCCTCATTTGGAGCGGGTTCGGCTTTATTACTTTCGCTGGTGGCTAAGGTCAAAAAAGACTTGCCCGTATTGTTTTTGGAAACAGGAAAACATTTTCCAGAAACCTTAGAATATGTAGAAACGTTGAGTCAGCATTTAGGCTTAAGCAATGTGCAGATGCTAACGCCAGATGCTCAGCTTTTGGCTAATATTGATAAGGATGGTAGTCTTTGGAGCACACAGCCCAATCGCTGCTGTTGGTTGCGAAAAGTAGAGCCATTGCAGCGCGCACTGAATGATTTTAAGTATTCTGCGTTAATTACAGGCAGAAAACGCTACCAAACAGAGCAGCGCGCAACTATGGAGACGATAGAACTGCACGATGATGGGCGTTTTCGTATCAACCCGCTGACGCATTGGAGCAAAGAGCGGGTAAAGGCTGAATTTAAAGCGCTTGGGCTGCCTGAGCATCCGCTAGTGGAAAAAGGCTATCTTTCCATAGGCTGTGCCCCGTGTACGCGTGTTGTAAAGCCCGGTGAAGATGAACGGGCAGGGCGTTGGGCACATACATCGGGCTTGCCCGGTGGAGATCAGAAAAGTGAATGTGGCATCCATATTGCAGGTAAGGATGTTAAAGTTGAGCAAGTGCCAGTGACGCCAGACTGGTCGGTATAAAAATTTAAATAACTAAACGAGAGTAAAGAATGGATCATCTTGATAAGTTAGAAGCGCAAAGCGTCTATATATTTCGTGAAGCGTTTAATAAAATCAGCAAACTGGGCATGTTCTGGTCATTTGGTAAGGACAGCACGGTGATGATTCACCTTGCGCGTAAAGCCTTTTTTGGCAATGTGCCGTTTCCGCTTATCCACTGCGATACAGAGCTGGAAATGGATGAGGTGTATGCATACCGTGATAAGTATGTGAAAGAGTGGAAAATTGACCTGATTTCTGAAATTTGCCCGCCAATTGAAACCACAGACCCTACGCTTCCGGCAGCGGCACGATTGGGTGCGCGCAAAACTGGCGGCATCAAGCAGGTGATGGCTAAGCATAAATTTGGCGGACTTTTTGCAGGTATTCGCCGTG
>CAYGPX010000123.1:0-5117 GCA_964351935.1 uncultured Rickettsiales bacterium
ATACGGTTAAAACGCTGCTAGCAGCAGAAGAGGCATTTAGCGTACAAGTATTGACGGCAGGCGCTAATGTAGCGCTGCTTGCTAAGCAGGCTATTGTACTTAAAGCAAAGCGCGCGGTAATAGCGGATGTTGCCTATTACGGTGAATTAAAAGAGTTACTTGCAGGCACTGGTATTGAAGTGGCCGCAGGTGAAAAAGCAGTGGAAGAAGCTGGTGCTATACCTGCTGATTGGGTGATGTCGGCCATAGTGGGTGCGGCAGGACTTAGGCCAACTATGGCGGCAATTCGCCAAGGCACCGTGGTAGCCCTTGCGAATAAGGAATGTTTGGTATGCGCTGGCAGCTTGATGATGGAAGAAGTCAGGCTGTTTGGAGCAAAACTTATTCCGGTAGATTCAGAACATAGTGCGATTGCGCAGGCACTCGGTAGCAATCAGGCTGAGCGTATTCGTAAAATTACATTAACCGCTTCAGGTGGGCCATTCCGTAATAGTAGTTTGCAGGAAATGATAGCGGCAACGCCAGAGCAGGCGGTGAGTCATCCTAACTGGAGTATGGGCGCAAAAATTTCTGTCGATTCGGCAACGATGATGAATAAAGGGTTGGAGTTGATTGAGGCCTACCATTTGTTTCCGGTAAAGCTGGAGCAAATTGATGTGTTGGTGCATCCTGAATCTATCGTACATGGCATGGTTGAATATGTGGATGGTTCAATTTTGGCGCAGCTGGGCTCACCCGATATGGTAACGCCTATTGCGGTAGCGCTGGCATGGCCAAACCGAATGGAAGCCCCGCATGAGCCACTTAGTTTGCTAAAGCTTGGCCAACTCACTTTTCAGGAAGTGGATAAAACGCGATTTAAAGCATTGGAAATTGCGCGTGAAGTAGTAAGAAAAAATAAAGTTGCGCCAATCGTGATGAATGCAGCAAACGAAGTGGCAGTTGCTGCTTTCTTGCAGGGTAAAATTGGCTTTATAGATATTGTAAATAATGTTGAGCAAGCCATTGAAAAATCTAATTTTAACGAGCCGATGTCGCTGGATGATGTGGTGGAGTTAGATGCGCAAGCAAGGCTATTTAGTCGCTCGTTATTGAAGTCAATTCCTCGCGAAGTGGCGTGATTATATCGTTGTAAAGCATTTCTCAAGCTGATATATCTTTACAGGTTGTTTTCGAGGATAAACCAGCTTAGCGTGGTACGATTGAATGGAATGGGTCGGCTCATTACTGTATAATTTTTCTGCTTTTATACTTATTATTTCTGTGATTGTTTTTATACATGAATTTGGTCACTATTTTGTGGCTAAACTTTCAGGTGTAAAGATAGTGGCATTCTCTATCGGCTTTGGCCCTGAAATATGGGGCTTTAACGATCGCTCAGGCACGCGTTGGAAGCTCAGTGCTTTGCCTTTTGGTGGTTATGTGAAAATGTTTGGCGACATTGATCCCTCGAGCGCTCCTGATACTGAGCAAATTTCTAGATTTAGCGAACAAGAAAAGCAGTGGGCTTTTCACACTAAGCCGCTTTGGAAAAAAGCAGCTGTGGTAGCTGCAGGGCCTTTGGCAAACTTTATATTAGCCATTGTAATTCTTACAGGCTTTTATGTTGCTTATGGCAAGCCGGTAACCTTGTCTGAAATTTCAGCGGTGGTAGAAAACAGCGCCGCAGAAGCAGCAGGTGTACAGGTAGGTGACGTGATTGTTGATATTGATGGTGAAGTCATCGATACCTTTGAAGATATTCAAAAAATTGTCAGTATTAATACAGGCACGCCACTGCAAGTGAAAGTGAAACGAGCTGAAGAAGTGTTGCAGCTGGAAATAACTCCTTTTATGCAAGAGCGTGAAGATTTATTTGGCAATAAAGTAAAAGCTCCACTTATCGGTATCGCATCACAGGCTGTTTCATATAGAGAGCTTCATGCAGGTAGCGCCTCGATTGAGGCGGTTAAGGAGACTTATTTTATCGCCTCGGCCACATTGAAAGCCATTGGCCAAATGATAACAGGTCAGCGTGGTGTAGATGAGCTCAGTGGGCCATTACGTATTGCCAAATATTCAGGCCAATCGGTTGAGCAGGGCATGAGTACCGTATTGTGGTTTATGGTGGTGCTTTCGGTGAATTTGGGTTTGGTGAACCTTTTCCCTATTCCTATACTTGATGGAGGGCATCTACTTTATTATGGCATTGAAGCGGTTCGTGGCAAGCCAATGGCCGATAAAATGCAAGAGTGGGGCTTTAGAATAGGCATGGCTTTTGTTTTATGTTTGGCCATTTTCTCAACCGTAAACGATTTGCGACAGTTAGATGTATTTTAAGCCTATGAAACACTCTCAATTCTCTATCTTGACGCTGTTAGCAGTATTTTTGTTGCCAATGGTGACATTTGCGCAAACAGTTGAGCAAGTGAAGGTAGAAGGAAATAAGCGTGTTGAAGAGGCTACTATTCGTTCATATTTAGCATTTACCCAAGGTGCTGAACTAAATGAAAAGCGTGTAGATGAATCTATCAAAAATCTTTTTGCCACGGGTCTCTTTTCTGATATTGTGTTAGAAGATGAGGGCGAAATAGTAACCGTAGTGGTGGTTGAAAACCCCATCATCAACGAAGTGGCATTTGAGGGAAATAAGCGTATTGATAACGATGAATTACAGCAGGAAGTAAGGTTGCAATCGCGTGAGGTGTACACAAAGTCGCGCGTTCAGGCTGATGTAAAACGGATTATGGATCTCTATCGTAAAAGCGGTCGTTTTTCAGCAAGGGTGACACCAAAAGCAATTCAGCTCGATCAAAATCGTATCAATCTTGTCTATGAGATAGAAGAAGGCGATAAGGCGGTAATTGACTATGTACGCTTTGTAGGTAATGAAAACTTTGACGAAGGGAAGCTACGCAAAGCCTTAGCCACGCAGGAAAGTAAATGGTATCGCTTTTTCTCAAGCACAGATGTGTATGATGCAGATCGTATTGCGTATGACCGTGAATTGCTTAGAAAGTTTTATGTCAATCAAGGCTTTGCTGATTTTAGAGTAACCACCTCTATTGCAGAAATTTCTGCTGAAAAAACATCCTTTATGCTGACGTTCTTTATTGAAGAAGGGCAGGCTTATCACTTTGGTGAAATTAAAGTAGAAAGTAAACTGGCTGACCTAAAAGATGATGAGGTTAGGGAATCAATTTTAAGTGTGCCGGATGAGTTATTTAATGCCGATTTGGTTGATAAAACGGTAGATAATATCACAGAACAGCTTAATGACATTGGTTTTGCATTTGTTGAGGTAAGGCCTCAATATAAAGCCCATAAAGAAGCGCAGCTGATGGATGTGACCTACAATATATCTGAAGGGCCAAAAGTATATGTGGATAGAATTAACATTCATGGGAATGTGCGTACTTTAGATACTGTGGTGCGCCGAGAGTTTCGTTTGACGGAAGGTGATCCCTATAATGCGGCAAAAATCCGTCGTTCTGAACAACGTATCCGGAATTTGGGATTTTTTGAAAAAGTTGAAGTTAATAATATCAAGAGTGAAGAAGCACCAGATAAAGTTATATTAGATGTGAAAGTTCAAGAAAAATCTACCGGAGAGCTTAACTTTGGTGCAGGTTTTTCTACAGCAGATGGAGCGCTGGCAAATGTTAGTGTTCGTGAGCGTAATCTGCTTGGTAAAGGGCAAGATTTACGTGCAAGCATTCAGCGCGCATCCAGAGGAACGCAAATTGATCTTGGATTTACCGAGCCTTATTTTTTAGGGCATGAGCTTGCGACGGGTTTTGATTTATTCCGCAATACGCGTGATCAGCGCGATGAAAGCTCGTTTGATAGCGATACAAAGGGGCTGGTGTTGCGTTCGTCTTATCCAATCACCGAGCACTTAAATCATACGCTGCGCTACACAATACGTAATGACGAAATTACAAATGTGCAGAGTGATGCATCCCTGTTTATTCAGCAACAAGAAGGTATAAACCTTACCTCGATGATAGGGCATGTGCTGTTGTGGGATCATCGTGATAATCGTTTTGAGCCAACGAGTGGTTATTTTTCACGCTTTAGCCAAGATTTTGCAGGGCTGGGTGGGGATTCAAAATTTGTTCGTCACGAGGTAAAGGCGGGTCAATATTGGCCGTTCTTCGCCAAAGAAGTAGTGCTTAGTACAACGGGTAAAGTTGGAAATATTACCGGTTGGAGCGATAGTGATGTGCGAATTAACGAGCGCTTCTTTGTTGGTGGTACAGATATTCGAGGCTTTAAAAATGCCGGTATTGGTCCTCGTGATGCTTCCACTTTAGATGCGCTGGGTGGTAACACCTATTATGCAGGATCCTTAGAGGTAATGTTCCCATTGGGCTTGCCAGAAGAGCTGGGAATAAAAGGTGCCTTATTTACCGATGCAGGAAGTTTGCTTAGCGGTGATGATGATGGGGCAGGAGTGCTTGATAGCTCCGCACTCCGAGCGTCTGCTGGTGTCGGCTTTTCTTGGAAATCGCCACTTGGCCCAATCCGTATCGACTTTGCCTCTGCTTTTATGAAAGAGGATTTTGACAAGGAAGAGTTGGTGCGCTTTAATTTTGGTACGCAGTTCTAAATATCCTACTCTGGTTGCCCATGATGAAGGGCTTGTGAGTGTAGTGTTTTTGTGTATGCTGATTAGCCTTTGGTTTAATGAAAATAAAAGAGAAAATGATGAGACAGTTATTTTTTGCATTGTTAGTTACTATGTTACTCCCTTTTGCTTCGCATGCTCAGGAAGCAATAGCCGTCGTGGATATGCAGCAAGTGATGAAAGAATCGGTGGCAATCCAGAAGGTGCAGGAACAAATTCAGCAAAAGCGTAAAGCTTTTCAAGAAGATGTACAAAAGAAAGAGGAAGCACTGCGCGAAGATGAAAAGAAGTTGATGGAACAACGCGCATTGCTTGCAAAAGATGCCTATGAAACCAAAGCAAAAGAGTTGCAAACGCGCGTAAATGAAATCAATCGTGGTTTGCAAGAAAAACGTATCCAGCATGATAAAGCATCTAAGGCCGCTGTGGATGAAGTGCAACAAGCGATTGCTGCTATTGTAAAGCAACTAGCTGCAGAAAAACAATTCAAAATAGCGATTCCAAGCGC
>CAYGPX010000124.1:0-5039 GCA_964351935.1 uncultured Rickettsiales bacterium
CAGCAAATTATTTACTATGACTTGGAAGAGTTTATCGTCAATTTGAACGTCGGCAGTAAACGCCCCAGCTTCCTGAAGATGACACTTTCGCTTGAATTACCAGGTGAGGCGCAAATTCCGGCGATTGAGTCAAAGCTGCCTCGTATTCGCGATAGTTTTCAGGTCTATTTGCGCGAGCTACGCCTAGACGACTTGCAGGGCTCTGCCGGCATCTATCGCTTGCGTGAAGAGCTGTTGCTCCGCATCAATAAAATTGTTCACCCGGCAAAAGTAAATGATATTCTGTTTAAGCAAATTTTAGTGCAGTAAATTGTTGGTTTTATGGCAGACGAATTAGAAACAGATATGAATCCTGAAGCCCAAGCAGATGGCGCCTTGCCTGATGATGGCGGCATGGGCGGAATGACGGGTGAAGATGGGCGCGCACTGACGCAAGAAGAGATTGATAGCCTTCTCGGGTTTGGTGGCGATGCAGAAGAAGAGGAAAAAACCGGCATTGAAGCAATGCTGGATAAAGCCCTTCTTTCTTATGAGCGCCTGCCGATGCTGGAAGTGGTATTTGACCGCTTTGTACGCATGCTTTCCACCGCACTTCGTAACTTTACTTCCGATAACGTGGATGTTGACATCCACTCCATCACCTCATTACGCTTTGGTGATTATGCCAACTCCATCCCTATGCCTGCTATTTTATCAATCTTCAAGGCGGTTGAGTGGGAAAATTTTGGCATTATCACCTTTAATGGCTCGCTGGTTTATTCGATGGTAGATGTGTTGTTTGGCGGCAGAAAATCAAGCCGCCCCATTCGCATTGAAGGTCGCCCTTACACGTCAATCGAGCAAGGCATCGTGCGCTACCTTTCCGATTTAATCCTCACCGACATGGGCGCAGCATTTGACCCGTTAAGCCCTGCTACCTTCCAGTTTGAGCGCATGGAAACCAACCCTCGCTTTGCCACCATCGCCCACCCTTCAGATACCGTAATTCTTCTGCAATTGAGGGTAGATATGGAAGAACGCGGAGGTAACGTAGAAATTATGTTCCCTTATGTGACGCTCGAGCCAATTAAAGACTTACTTTCTCAAGTCTTTATGGGTGAAAAGTTTGGGAAAGACACAATATGGGAATCTCACCTTGGTAAAGAAATTTGCATGACAGAAGTGCAAATTGACGCTATCTTAGGTCGCAAGACAACCAAATTTAGAGATATTCTTAAACTAAAAGTTGGTAGCACCATTATGCTTGGGACAAAACCCGAAGATAATGTAGTACTTAGTTGCCGCGGCATTGATATTTTAAGTGGAAAACTGGGCAAAGTAGATGATACTGTTGCCATTTCGATTGATAAAATTTTAAACAAACGCATGAGGGAGGCTTTATGAGCTCGGAATTCTTAGGTATTGCGCTTGACGTAGCATTGATTGCTATGCTTTCTGCAGCACTGGTCTATGGTTTTGTTTTAAATCGAAAAATTAACTCGCTGCACCAAAGCAGACGCGAGCTGGCACAGTTATTTTTACAGTTTGATAGCACCATCATTAAAGCGCAAAAAAGTGTAGCTGACTTAAAAGAAGTTGCCAACGATACTTCGCGGCAGCTTCAGGTGCGAATAGATGATGCAGGTGTGCTAGTGAATGACTTGTCATACATCAACGACCGCGCCTCAGGCCTTGCCAATAAACTTGAAAGCTATATTCAGCAAGGTCGTAATAAAGAATTCACACCAATGACGGTGGATCAAAAAACTAACCGTATCCCTGAGCGAAAACTGCCTGAACTTCGCACGGCAAGTCAGGCTATGGCCTTGCCGGAGAAAGGTTCACTCAGCTCGGTTTCAACGCTTGAAACGCTTCTTAATAAAATTAACCAACGCATTGACCGCAAGAAAGCCCCAGAAGCAGCGCCGGAACCAACTCGTGCTGCAAATCCAATGCAATCCAGACCATCCAAAGAAAGTCTCGAAAAAACACGCGCGGAAAACATGCTAAAAGCACTGGGCCTTAACCAGAGCATTTCCTGATACTGCAACACCACACAGGAGAACATAGATTGCTGCGCTTCAGGTTATTGCCCCTTATTTTAGTCGGTGCTTTTATTGCTATTTTCATCAAAGCATCAGACTTGCTGTTTGAGACAACTACTTCTGTATCCAACACGTCGTCATTACAGGCCATCGCTGCTGAACCTGAATATGACGAGGAAGCCTTTGAACCAGAAGAGCCCGTCTATAGCCCCAATGCACCAAAAGGACCGGAAGCAATCAGCCCTGATGACTCGAGCAAAGTGGAACGCGAATTATTAGAGAGCCTTGCAAAACGTCGTGAAGAGTTACAAGAATGGAGCCAGTCCATTTCGATGCGTGAAAATGTTTTAAATGCTACCGAAATGAAAATTAACCAAAAAATGTCTGAGTTGAGAGAGCTTGAAAAAAACGTTTCCAAGCTGCTGGAACATTATAATGAAAAAGAAGACTCGAAAATTCGTAGTCTGGTTAAAATTTACGAGAACATGAAGCCAAAAGACGCTGCGATTATTTTTAACGAATTGGAAATGGATATTTTGCTTGCTGTAGTGGATGCGATGAGTGAGCGCAAAGTTGCGCCTATTCTTGCTAAAGTAAATCCTGAAAAGGCACGCTCTGTTACCGAGGCGCTCGCCCGCGAGCGTAAGCTAACCACTCCTAACAACGGCAGCTGATTATGGTGGAAAACACTCCCATCGCAATGCTAGACGATTCAGAAGAAGTTAGCAGCAACAGCCATATGTTGATGGTTGCGCTTTATCTTGTATTGCTTGCCTTCTTTATCCTTTTAAACTCTCTGGCGCTTACCGATCAGGAGCGCTCGCAAGAGGCTATCAAAAGCGTTACTTCTAGCTTTAATGCCAAGGAAAAGGGAGCAGTACTACTTACCAAAACCCCCAAACCTGTTTCAATGGAAATCATCATCAAAGATTATTACAAAAACCTACAACATCTTGCACAAGATTACATAGAGGCAGAAGAGTTAAGTGTAACACAAGAGGGTAATGTATTATCTATCACCTTCCCTTCCGCCTCTCTTTTTTTAGATGGCAGAAGCCTTATTCGTGATGATAAGCGTGCATTTTTAAAAAACATCGCCAAATCCGTTTACCCCGGCATCCCGTCCACCACACTTCAGCTGCAAATTATCACGACTTCTCGCCACTATTTGAGTGATAGTGTTACACCCAACGCGCAGATTGAATTATTAAGAGTGGGCGCACTTGCACGTTATCTGACTGCAAACCGCGTTCCATCTGAAAATATTCGCACCGGCACTGTGCCCGGTAAAGAAAATACGATTACATTACGCTTTGATGCCGTGAGCAACGCACCTGAACAATTTGAATCATACCCGTGAGCATTATGCAAAACGAACCGCCTGAAATGATTGGCTACAGCACTGAAGAACCTCAAGAGTCACCCAACAAGTGGATGATTACCTTTGCTGATTTACTGGCATTATTGTTGGCATTTTTTATTTTAATGTACTCTATGTCTATCATTACAGCTGCCCAATGGGAAAGCATGGTGCAATCCTTAAGTGATCAGCTAAACCCCGCCTTTTTTGATGACCAAACCGATTTCTCAACTGATAAGGCGGTTCAGCGAATTATCGAGCGGGGTGCGATGGACCTTGATTATCTGGATGCTATTTTACAAGAAAAAATACTCCAAGATCCCTTCCTAAGAGAGCGCATTGAAATTTTACGGCTTGAAGGGCGTTTGAATATACGCATTTATACAGATAGTATTTTTAGCGCAAATAGCGCCTCACTCAATAGAGATGCGGAGCTCATTTTATTTGGTGTGGGGAATGTGCTACAGCAGGTACCAAATAAGATTGAAATTTACGCCACCACCGATGAACAGACTTTACAAGCGAGTGAATATCCTTCACACTGGGAATTGTCTCTTGCCAGAGCAATAATTATAGGCGAAGCCCTTAAAAAGTTTGGAAACAGCTCTATTATTAATGCTTTTGGCAGAACAAATCCAACGTATGGAAATAAATCTGAAGGTAAAGCCAATTTATCTGGGCTTAATCAGGCGGGAACAAGCGTTGTTGATATCGTCGTACGGCGTACGGTTGCAACGGCACGGTAATATCCGGGAAACTGATGAAAGCGCGTATTTTCAGATTTATTTTTGCAAGTCTGCCGTTTGTGATGCTTTATATCGCTACGGCGGGTGGTGTTTCAGCCGCCATACGTGAACGTTTAGATATCAGCACAAGCAAAACGAAAGCCTACTCACGTCTCATTTTTCATTCCGAGCAAACCGCTAGCTTCAAGCCTTTTATTAAGGGCAACCAATTAGTAGTACCGCTTAATGAACCCTTCTGGACAAATCTGGCAAATGTTACCAAAAAACTTTCCGATCACATCCTAAGTGCGGATATCAGCAAGGATGGAAAAACGCTTTATTTCACGCTGGCACACCCAGAGCAAATTTCTTTGCGTCCGTTTATTGGTGAATCTTTTGTTGGCGTAGATTTAGTCAAAAAACTGCCGCCTGCGAAAGCGCCCGAAAAAACAATGAATGTTGCCAATGGAACGATTGTGTTTGAATCGGCGTCTATTCAAGATACCTTACCTACCAACTTCCAATTAGCCCAGCAAGAGATCAAAGAAATTGCCATCGACAACGCACTGAGTGCTACATCTCCTGCAACCCAGAAAGAATTCGCGGCAGAACCTCTACCGGAGGAGCAAAATGCATCTGCCGTAACAGAAACAACCCTTTCAGAAGAAGCTGCAGCAGCCACTATCGCTCTAAGCGAAGAAGAAGCCTCACTTCCTGCTGCCACAGAAACCCTTCTAGAACAGGCACCTGAGCCAAATAGCAGCGCTTCTGAAACTACACAAACCGAGCTGCCAATTGCTTCTGACGTTACTATTGATGACGAAGCCCCATCTGCATCCGCAACGGCTACCGCTGAAGAAACCAACGACGAACTTTTACCAGCGCTACAAACCAAGGAAGAGGATAGCGCCCTGCAAGCGCCTGATGTTG
>CAYGPX010000125.1:0-5023 GCA_964351935.1 uncultured Rickettsiales bacterium
GCGAAATGCCAAAAATGAAGACCAAAAGCGGCGCTAAAAAGCGCTTCTCCCTTACTGCATCCGGCAAAGTGCGTGCTAGCCAAGCTGGTAAACAACACGGCATGCGTAAGCGTTCTAAGAAAGTAATTCGTAATCAACGCGGCACTACCATCCTTTGTGATGCTGATGCGCGTATCGTAAAACAATTCCTTAATTAGTAGCAAAGGGAGTATCAAAATATGACACGTGCAGTATCAGGTCCTGTAAATAAAAAGCGCCATAAAAAAGTTTTAAAGGCGGCAAAAGGCTATCGTGGTCGCGCGAAAAGCTGTTTCCGCGTAGCGATTGAAAAAGTTGAAAAAGGTTTGCAATATGCATACCGTGACCGCAGACAGAAGAAACGCGACTTCCGCGGTTTGTGGATTCAACGTATCAATGCTGCAGCACGCGAGCATGGCTTAAACTATTCACAATTTATTAGTGGCGTCAAAGCTGCCGGTATTGAGATGGATAGAAAAGTTTTAGCTGATCTTGCATTTCGTGAGCCAGCTGTCTTTGCTAAAGTAGCAGAACAAGCCAAAGCTGCTCAAGGCAAAAAGAAAGCTGCGTAAAAGCGCATACTTTTTAAGATATATTAAGATATAAGGGTAGCACGAGTGACACTTGCGCTGCCCTTTTTCTTTGCGTATAAGTTTGTTATCCACAAGCGTCTTTATGTTTCTGTCCGATAAGAAAACTAAGACGATATACAACTTATCTGTGTCAGCCGAAAGTTGCTACAGTGTGATAAAAAATGAAAGCTACTACTATTGTTAATTGTAACGGAATGAAGTCAAATGACATCGCTAACCTCTCTGCAAGAAGAAGCCTTAAACGCTATCAGCAACACCACCTCGCTTGAGGAACTTGAAAAGCTTCGTATTCATTATTTAGGAAAGAAGGGGTTAGTTTCTGTACAAATGCAGCAGCTTGGAAAACTGCCGCCTGAAGAGCGGAAAAGCTTTGGAGCTGAAGTCAACCAAGTTAAACAAGCGATTGATACAAATCTTTCCTCTCGCAAAACCGCGTTAGAAGTTGCGGCATTAGAAGCAAAACTAGCTAATGAAACTATAGATATTACACAAGCACCTCGTCCTGAATCTCGCGGTAGTATCCATCCTATTATGCATGTGATTGAGGAAGTGACAACCATCCTTGCCGCACAAGGATTTATTGTTGCAGAAGGCCCACAAATTGAAGATGACTTTCATAATTTTAATGCACTAAATATTCCCGAAAACCATCCCGCCCGCCAAATGCAGGATACATTTTACTTAACCGGAAGCGCAGAAGATAGTGAGACTCCTCTCCTGCTTCGCACCCATACATCATCGGTACAAATTCGTGAAATGAACAAGGGTAAGGCACCATTCCGGATCATTGCCCCTGGTCGCGTTTACCGCAGCGATTACGACATCACCCACACTCCGATGTTCCATCAGATTGAAGGGTTATTTATCGATAAAAATATCCATATGGGACATTTAAAAGGGTGTTTACATCAATTTCTAAAAACTTTTTTCGAATTAGACGATGTGCCATTACGTTTTCGCCCTTCATTCTTTCCCTTCACTGAACCTTCCGCTGAAGTAGATATTGGTTGTGAGCGTGGCGATGGTGAGCTGAAAATTGGAGCTGGAAAAGATTGGCTGGAAATTCTAGGATGCGGCATGGTGCACCCTAATGTGCTTAAAAATGTTGGCATTGACCCTAATGAATATCAAGGCTTTGCTTTTGGCATTGGCATTGAACGCCTTGCAATGCTTAAATATGGCATGCCTGATTTACGTGCATTTTTTGAATCAGATGTACGCTGGCTAAAACATTATAGCTTTAACGCTTTAGACATTCCGACCACATCAGGAGGATACAGCGCATGAAATTTACACTTAACTGGTTAAAAGAGTTTTTAGATACAAACGCAAGCTTAGAACAAATTACTGAAAAGCTTACCGCACTTGGCTTGGAAGTAGAAAGCGTTGAAGATAAATCGACCTCACTTGCTCCATTTCGCATTGCACAAATTTTAGATGCAACACCTCATCCTGATGCAGATAAACTTCGCATTTGTCGTGTGGCAACAGGTGAAGAAGAGTTACAAGTAGTGTGTGGCGCACCTAATGCACGCGCAGGAATCAACGTGGTACTTGCACCTATTGGGGCAGTAATTCCTACAAATGATTTAATAATTCGTGCCTCTAAAATTAGAGGTGTAGAAAGTTTTGGCATGCTTTGTTCCGCTGCTGAACTTGGGCTGGGTGAAGACCATAACGGCATTATTGAAATGCCTGCAAATGACAATTCTCTTGGAAAGCCATATGCTGAACTGATAGGACTAAATGATCCGGTGATTGAAATTGCAATCACTCCAAACCGTGGGGACTGCTTAGGTGTCTATGGTATTGCGCGTGATTTAGCTGCAGCAGGTCTGGGAACGTTAAAACCACTTGCTGTGGAGAAGACACCCAGCAATAACGCATCGCCTATTCATGTTATTATCGAAGACGAAGCGAGCAGCCCTTATTTTATAGGCAGGCACTTTAAGAATGTAAAAAATGCTGAAAGTCCTGATTGGCTAAAACAACGTTTAGAAGCCATTGGTTTGCGCCCGATTTCTGCTTTGGTTGATATCACCAATTACATTGCCTTCAGCTTTGGACGTCCACTTCACGTGTATGATGCTAAAAAGTTAAAAGGTGATTTGCGCGTTAGCGCCGCAAAAGGTGGCGAGTTGTTTTCTGCACTTGATGATAAGAATTATACTCTACCTACAGGCACGCCTATTGTTAGAGATGACAATGGCGCGCAAGCAATTGCAGGGGTGATTGGTGGGACTGCATCAGGCTGCGAAATGGGAACAACTGAAGTGTTTTTAGAAGTCGCACTTTTTGACGCTGATATAGTTGCAAAAACAGGCCGTGCTCTTGATATTTTAAGTGACTCGCGCTATCGGTTTGAACGTCGTGTTGACCCATGCTTTTTAGAGAAAGCAACGGATATAGCATCTCGCATGATTCTTGATATATGCGGTGGGGAAGCGAGCGAACCGGTTGTTGGCGGCAAACAACCGACATGGCTGCGTGAGATAAAATTTATTCCCCATGATGTAGAAAGAATTGGTGGTGTTTGTGTTGATGAACCAACATGCGTTCGCATTCTTAATGGATTAGAGTTTATTGTTGAAGGTGGAAATGTTCGCGTCCCTTCGTGGAGACCTGATGTGGAAGGCACTGCCGATATTGTTGAAGAAATTTTACGTATTTATGGATATGAACATATTCCTACATCCGAATTACCTGCAGTTAGCACATTAAAAAACAATGCTATCTCAGCTGAACAATCACGCAATTATCGTGCGCGGCGTGCGCTTGCCGCAAGAGAAATGATGGAAGTAGTGAGCTGGTCGTTCATGCCGTCTGAACTCGCAAAATCTTTCGGTTTCAGTGATGAAGGTTTAGTGTTGAAAAACCCTATCAGTAGCGATTTAGATGCGATGCGCCCATCTATCCTCCCTAACCTACTTCAAGCAGCGGCACGCAATGCTGCGCGTGGCCTCTCTGATGTTGCCTTTTTTGAAGTGGGTCCAGCATTTATAACTGCATCTCCACACGGACAGGCAAACCATATTAGTGCGATTAGAACAGGGCAGTTTACACCACGGAACCTTTATAAAACCGAACGGAATGTTGATGCCTTTGATGCTAAAGCTGATTTGCTAGCCACGCTTGAAGCAATGGGAGCACCTGTAGCGAATTTAATGACAAAAACCGAGGCACCGGCATGGTACCATCCGGGTCGTTCCGCTGCCTTAAAACTTGGAAAGAATACACTCGCTGTATTTGGTGAAATTCACCCTAGTATCTTAAAGATTCTGGATATAAAAACAGCTGTGGTTGGTTTTGAACTATATGAAGATGCCCTGCATCCTATAAAACGTAAGAGCAAAAGTCTGAATAAATTAGGAATTTCTGATTATCAAAGTTCTGTTCGTGACTTTGCTGTTCTTGTAGATGCAACTGTCTCTGCCGAATCTATTTTGCGCGCTGCACAAAGCGCTGACAAAGTATTAATTCGTGATGTTACTATCTTTGATATTTACCAAGGAAAGAATATTGAAGACGGAAAGAAATCTGTTGCCTTCTCAGTGTTGATTCAGCCAACTGAGAAAACGCTTAACGAAAAAGAACTGGAAGAAATTCAGAACAAAATTTTACAAGCAGTCATGAAACAAACTGGCGCAACACTGCGCTAGTGGATAATATTTTAATTATATATCTTCACGTGCTCGAACTAGTACGCGTTGCGTAACTTACTATGCTTTGAGCAATTGAGCTATAGCTTTATTGCTACCGTCATTCCTTCTTCGGTTGGAAGCAGAATAGACCTGTATTTAGTTTGATCTGCAAGACGTGTGTTAAACTCACGCATTGCATTCCACGCTTTTTTTGTAACCCTTTGCAAGTTTGGCTCAGACTCATAGACATTACCAAACAAAAAGGTGTTATCGCCCACAATTAATCCTCCCTGCTTTACATTTTGTTCCGCCCAGTTAAGATAATCAACATAGCCACCTTTGTCCGCATCAATAAATATCATATCAAAAGGTCCTTCTTTTTCTAAGGCAGGAAGCACGTCTAATGCTTTACCTTCTTTTAAAACTATCTTTTCTTTTTGTTCACTCGATGTAAAATGACTTGCTGCTTTTTTGGCATTTTCAGGATTACTTTCTATCGTATAAAGCTTACCATCTTGCGGGAGTGCGCGCGCTATCCACATGGCTGAATAACCCATAAAACAACCTACCTCCACCACCTTTTGTGCGCCGCACAATTTTATAAGAAGTTGCAAGAATCTTCCTTCCACTGCACCAAGTTGCATCCCTTCTGCACCGGTTTCAATTGCAGCTGCATGGATAGAGTTTAACACGTCATCTTCTGGCGCAAATAGTTCAGCAATATATTTTAGGGGGGGATGGGGGGGGGTGGGCTGTGGGTGGGGGGGGCGT
>CAYGPX010000126.1:0-5000 GCA_964351935.1 uncultured Rickettsiales bacterium
GGGTAATATCATCTTCAAGCGCTTGTGAAATGCTATGATAGGCTGAAATAGCATCATCCAGATGGGTGCGCTCTTGCATAAGAGTTTGTGCGCGCTTTGGATTATCCCAAAGGTTTGGGTCTTCCGCGGCGTTGTTAAGCTCGTTTAGGCGTTTTGTGGCTTTATCAAGGTCAAAGAAACCCCCTTAGCAGTGCTAAATCCTGCTGGATGGTTTCGATAAGATGTTGGGTTTCGCTGGAAATGGTCATGGTATACTTATCATAAAGGTGTTAGCAATTTTTTACAGCAGTGTCAATGTGGGTGCAAGTGCTCAGATGCGTGATTAAAAGCAATTACCTAGCCAATCTTTAATCCGCTTAATAAATGCCTCCGCTACCAAAGTTAACATTGTTTTCACCATCTTGTACCGATGCAGGCGTATCGGATGATGCACTGCTAGGTTCAGTTCCTGCGCGGAAAGCTTCATAGATAATACGCGAGTTTGGTGTATCAGGGCCCGGTAGTAAACCGGTTTTAGCATCAATTTTAATGAGGCTGATACCATCTGGGCGGCGGAATGGTACGTCTGGCTGGTTTGCGAGTGCTTCTTTCATAAATTCTTTCCAGATTGGCAGGGCAACGCTTGCACCGGTTTCGCGTTTTCCAAGGCTTGCAGGGTTATCTAACCCTACATAGACACCCACCACTAAATCAGCAGAGAACCCCATAAACCATGTGTCGATACTATCGTCCGTTGTGCCTGTTTTTCCGGCTAATGTGCGGCCTAAATCGTGGGCTGAACGCCCCGTGCCGCGCTGGATAACACCTTCAAGTATCGAAGTAGTTTGATACGCAGTGATGGGATCGATGATCTGCTTGCGATTATCTACCACCATTGGCGGTATAATGCTGAGCGGTTCAGTTGCTTCTGCGCTAGCTTCTTCATCAGAAGAGGCAATGGTTGAGGCGTTTAAGGGCGTAATCACACTGCTGCATCCATGGCATGCGCGCTGATCTTGGCGGAAAAGTGTAAAGCCGTTACGGTCTTGCACGCGATCAATAAAAGTAGGGTTTAGTTGCTTTCCGCCATTGACGAGTGTGGCATAGGCTGAGGCCAACTTCACCAAGGTGGTTTCGGAAGCACCAAGTACGAGTGAAAAGTTTCGTGGCGGGTTGGTGATTATGTCTAAACGCTTGGTCAGGTTTAAAATAGGCTTGATGCCCATAAGTTGTGCAAGCCTTACCGTCATCGCATTACGAGATTTTTCAATACCTACACGCAATGTGGTAGGGCCATAATATTTTCCCGAATAGTTTTGTGGACGCCACTGAGGCTGATTTTCGCCCTGATCGAGGATGATTTCCTCATCCACAATAATCGAAGCAGGGGTGAAGCCTTGCTCGAGCGCTGCGGTATAGACAAAAGGTTTAAAGGCTGAACCCGGCTGGCGTTTGGCTTGAGTGGCGCGGTTGAATTGACTTTGTGCGCTAAAAACAAACCCGCCCGACATCGCCAAAACTTTGCCGGTATGTGGATCCATAGCAAGGATAGCACCATTAGCTTCGGGCACTTGCATAAGCTTATAGGTTTTGCTGGCGGCATCTTTAAGGGTTACGAGTACAACATCGCCCTGTTTTAAAACATCCGATGGTTTGGTAACCGCTGGGCCAATGGCATTGCGATTGATAAATTTACGCGCCCATTTCATTTCAGCTAAGGGGATTTCTCCTTGTGCGCCGTCTTCGCTATTGGCAATACCAATGTTGGCTTTTTCTGCATCAGTTCGCAACACTACTGCTAATTGCCAACCCAGTGCACCGGCAGGAGAGGCAACTTCCTTCAAGCGGGTGTGCCAGTCATGCACGTCATCAATGCGCGCAACCGGCCCACGATAGCCATGGCGTTTGTCATAGGCGATGAGTCCGTTACGAAGAGAGTTGTGCGCTATTTCCTGCATCGATGGATTGATAGAGGCATGCACCGTTAAGCCACCCTTATAGACAGTATCTTCATTAAACATAGCGATTAGTTCTTGCCGTACTGTTTCTGAAAAGTAGCCTGCTTTTACCACGGTGGTTTGATCGCGGGTGCGTAACTTTATAGGTGTTGCCTTGGCTAGCAGTGCTTCGGTATCCGTAATGTAGTTTTCTTCCTCCATGCGCTCAATCACCCAGTCGCGGCGTGTTTTTGCGCGTTCAGGATTGCGGGTTGGGTCAAGATCTGACGGAGCTTTTGGCATGGCCGCAAGCGTTGCTGCTTCTTCGATGGTAAGCTCATCGATAGATTTATCAAAATAATAAAGAGCAGCGGCGGCAACGCCATGCGAGCCATTGCCTAAATAAATTTCATTCAGATAGAGTTCTAAAATTCTGTCTTTTGAAAAGGCCTGAGTGATACGAAAAGCAAGAATGGCCTCTTTTATTTTACGTTCAAAAGAACGTTCATTCGTAAGCAGGAAGTTTTTGACTACTTGTTGCGTAATAGTTGAGCCGCCAACGAGCGAGCGATTGCTACCAATATTATTAAGGTTGGTGACCACCGCACGCAAGATACTGCTAATATCTACACCTGGGTGATAGTAAAAATTTTGATCTTCTGCGGCAATAAATGCATTCTTCAGCCGATTTGGAATGGCCGAGATAGGCACATAAAGGCGTTTTTCAATGGCATATTCATCCAATAACCTTCCGTCTGCTGCGTAGAGTCTGGTAGTGGTAGGCGGGTTATATTCTGCCAGTTTTTTATAATCAGGCAAATCGCTACCATAGTGGATGAAAAGGAAAAACACCCCCGCAGCGCCTGCCAGAATCAATAAGGTAAACATGGTTGCTAAAAGTGAGAATAATCGCATATCGTTTGTGCAGCTTACGGGTTTGAACTCTTTGGTAAAAGAATTGTTTATATTACATATTCTTAGAATTGAGCATTTATAGCCTTAATTAAAATCTGAACCAACTCCTTTTTATGCTTTTCTGAATTGAGTAGCTTTTCTTCACGGTAATTGGAGAGATAGCCTAGCTCAATGAGTACCGAAGGCACATCCGCCGCAGTGAGAACACGAAAGCCTGCAAAACGATGTGGGTTACGAAGAAGCGTAATCTGGCTTTCGGCACTTTTGACGATGCGTTCAGCAAAGAGGGCAGATTGGTTCATGGTATCACGCTGTGCAATGGAGATGAGTACATTGGCAATGTCACGATCTTCGTGCTGAAAATCGATGCCTGAAATAATATCCGACTTGTTTTCTTTGCGTGCGAGTGCTGCTGCCTCTTTATCGGATGCCGTATCTGAAAGCGTGTAGATAGACATGCCTTTGACATGCGGATTGTTGTGCGAATCAGCATGGAGCGAGATAAATAAATCAGCGTTATGTTTTCTCGCAATTTCAACACGGCCGCGCAGGGTAATGTAGCTGTCATTGCTGCGTGTGAGAATGGGGTTGTAGAGTCCTGTTTCTTTTAAGCGATGGTAAAGCTCTTTTGCAAAGGCCAGCGTAATCATCTTTTCTTTTGTTCCGCGTTGCCCGATGGATCCGGGGTCGTGCCCACCATGGCCGGCATCAATGATGATGGTGGGTTTGTATCGTTCTTGAGGGCGCGGAGTTGGTGTGGGTGCTATAGTTGCTAAGGATTCGGCTTGGTTTGTGTGCGTGGGGTTGGGTGAGGGAGTGGGTGCATCTTTTAGGGCAAGATCAATCATCTCTTCAAACGAGGTGGGTGCGTGCGTAATGATAAGTTTTAACTGATATTTTCCGCTCTCATCGGGGAGGGATGTAGTGGCTTTTACATCAAAAGGCTTGGTTTTAGTTTCAAGCACAATCCGTAAGCTTCCATCCTCTTTGGGTGCAGCTCTGAGTGCGGTGATAAAAGGGCTTGAACTGGGCGATGGTAGGGAAGAAAAAGGCTTGGTTTTAGCGATATCAAGCACAACACGGTCGGGGTTTTCTAGACTGAAAATTTTGAAGGTTAGTTGCTTGTTGCCGCTAATGGTGAGGGTGGTGTTGCCGTCTACTTCTTGAAGGTTTACGTGATCAATGGTTAGGTTTTCAGCAAACGAAAAAGTAGGAAAAAACATGGCGCATCCAAGCAGAAAAATGACGATATAGCGCATCTTTTGCATTGTTGTTGAATTCCTCTTTAGCCGTGGTGTTTAGTGCATTATTTGTTTGACAGCCAGCCCTTATATCACGTACATTGCGCCGAGGGTTTTTCCCGTTTTAAATGCGGCACTTAGGCATGTACTGCGCTGATGTTTAGGTAGTTCTGTATTTACCATAATTTCTGCAAAGCACGATACAGTTTATGTGTGCAGTAACAAGAATTTTTTCTCAGATAGCATCGTCTTTTATTTTGGCTGCGCTATCTGGTGCAATCGGTACTAAATTTTTTTTAGCGCCTTTTGCGAAAGTAAGTAACAATCAATCGTCAATCTATGCCGCTATAAGGTTTATCCCTATTTCGGCGGTATCAGGTTTGCATATGGAGAATTTTATTCATGATAAAACGAATTTTAGTGGATGCTGTCCACGCCGAAGAAAAAAGGGTGGTAATGCTCGAAAATGGCCGCGTTCAAGAGTTTGATTCGGAAACGTCACTTAAACAACAATTTAAAGGCAATATCTATCTGGCAAAAGTAACACGTGTGGAGCCTTCGCTTCAGGCGGCTTTTGTTGAATATGGTCGTGATCGTCAGGGCTTTTTGCCTTTTTCTGAAATCCACCCCGACTATTATCAGATTCCTGTCTCTGACCGTGAAGCGCTAAAACGCTCGCTAATGGATGCGCGCAAAGAAGCTGAGCGCGAAGAGGATGATGAAGACGAGCAGGAAGTGGCGACTGATGGGCAGGAAGGCTCGGATGAAGCTGAAGTGGTTTCAGAAGCAGAAGATGCTCCAACAGCCAAGAGCGAGAAAGCATTGAAAGCCACGCGCAATCAATTGCTGCGTAAATACACCATTCAAGAGGTGATTAAGCGCAATCAAGTAATTTTGGTGCAGGTGGAAAAAGAAGAGCGTGGCAATA
>CAYGPX010000127.1:0-4945 GCA_964351935.1 uncultured Rickettsiales bacterium
CTATAGATTGATGCATATGCTATAGCAATCTGTCTACTATCACAAAGGATTTTATAAAGGGTATACCAGCTATGCAGCACCAATCGCTATTTGTTTTTGATATTGAGACGATTCCTGATGTTAGCGCAGTAGAAAACCTAACTGGAGAGCGCCCAGAAAATGATGAGGCTGCACGCCAGATGCTTGCTGACTATCATTTGGAAGTAACAGCAGGGAAAAATGACTTTCTAAGGCAGCCTTTTCATAAGGTGGTGGCAATCAGCTTTTTGGAGGCTGAAATTCATCGTGAAGGCGGGCAGGAGCGCTACGAACTGAAAGAGCTTCGCTCAGGCGGAAAAGAAAGCGCTGGCGAAAAAGAACTACTCGAGGGATTTTTCCAATATGTGGGTAAAGCATTGCCACGTTTGGTAAGCTTCAATGGGCGCACATTCGATTTGCCGGTGCTAAAATATCGCGCTATGGCACATGGCATTGCAGCGCCTTGGCTCTATCGTAGTGGTGATAAGTGGAATAGCTACACTCAGCGCTATAGTTTAGACTGGCATTGCGATTTGCTAGAAGGGCTTTCAGACTTTGGTGGATCAGCTCGCATTAAGTTAAATGAAGTATGCTCTATTCTTGGCTTGCCGGGTAAGTTTGGTGTGGATGGTTCTAAGGTTACTGAAATGTATGATAATAAGCAGGTAAAAAATATTCGCGATTATTGCGAAACAGACGTGCTCAACACATACCTTGTTTATCTTCGCTATCAGCACCATCGTGGCGATTTAAGCACCGAAAGCTATAATCAGGCGGTAGGGGATGTGCTCTCGCTTATCCAGAACGAAGGAGAGGAGCGTAAGCATTTGGGAGAGTTTTTCTCAGCGTGGGAAGCATCGTGTGATAGTAAGTTTACGCTGTAATAAACGCGAAATTGGAAAATTAAAACAGTTTAGATGGTCGCTCTTTGCTATAAATACTTGACTTCACTGCCATCCTCACTAGATTCTGTCCGATATTATTGCCTATACAATATGAAAGGGTTGCAGTTAAAGCTGCAAATATGGCCTTATGAATAATAAGCTACAACCAGCAAGAGGTACTAAAGATATACTCCCCGATGAATTTCGTCGCGTGGAGCATGTTATTTCTGAAGCTAGAAAAGTGGCCGCTAGTTATGGCTTTGAAGCGATGGCCACGCCAATTTTTGAGTTTACCGAAGTATATAAGCGCACACTTGGTGATGTTTCAGATATTGTTTCAAAGGAAATGTATACGTTTGAAGATCGTGGCGGTGAGAGTATTACGCTTCGCCCTGAATTTACTGCAGGAATAGCGCGCGCGTTTATTTCTAATGGATTAACGCAAAACTTACCGTTGAAACTTTTTTCAACAGGTCCATTATTTCGCTATGAGCGCCCACAAAAAGGCCGTCAGCGTCAGTTTCATCAAATTAATTTTGAGTTGCTAGGTGTGGCTGAGCCGTTGGCAGATGCCGAAGTGATTAGTATGGCCGCTCATATTTTAGAAAAACTAGGGTTGAGTGACAAGGTAACACTAGAGTTAAACTCCCTTGGCGATAAAGAAAGTCGCGAAGCCTATCGCGATGCACTGGTTGGGTACTTTTCTTCTTATAAATCAGAGCTTTCTGAAGATAGTTTAAAGCGGCTTGAAGGCAATCCACTTCGTATTCTCGATTCAAAAGACGAAGGCGATAAAGCCATTGTAAAAGATGCACCGTTGATTAGTGAATATTATAGTGACGATGCTAAAGCATTCTTTGCCAGTGTATGTGCGCAGTTAGATAGCGTTGGCGTGGCATATACCATTAACCCAAAACTCGTGCGTGGGTTGGACTATTATTGCCATACAGCGTTTGAATTTATCACGTCGCATCTTGGTAGTCAGAATGCAGTGCTGGCAGGTGGGCGTTATGATAGTTTGGTTGAGAT
Source organism: uncultured Rickettsiales bacterium (assembly GCA_964351935.1). Taxonomy (GTDB): domain Bacteria; phylum Pseudomonadota; class Alphaproteobacteria; order Rickettsiales; family CAYGPX01; genus CAYGPX01. The sequence goes on from CAYGPX010000127.1 coordinate 1,932, forward strand.
GATGGGAGGGCCTTCTACCCCTGCTGTTGGCTTTGCTGGTGGCGTAGAGCGACTTGTAGCACTTGCGGAAGTGAATATTACAAAAGAGCGCCCTGTTGTGGTTGTTCCTCTTGGTGATAAGGCACAAGCGCAAGCGCTTAGTGTGGCAGATAGGTTGCGTAAAGCGGGAATATTAACCGAGCTTGGCTACTCAGGAAATATGACTAAACGCCTAAAAAAAGCATCGAAAATGAATGCGATTGCAGCCATTATTTTTGGTGATGAAGAGATAGAGGCGGGAGTAGTAAAGCTGAAACTTCTTGATGTATCGCAAGAAAGAGCGATTTCACTTGAAACAGCTATTCAGCAATTGGTAATGTTGCAGCCGGATGCTGCCTAATAAAAAAGAACGAGGTAAAGTATGAGATTTTTCTTTATAACGCTTTTTACCTTCTGTTCTGTTTTTTTCGTTGTAATTACTGGACAAGTGAATGCAGCTGAAGGCGAAAAAAATAATGCAGTAGTATTTACCAATAATATGCTAAAAGAGCGTTGCGCTGCAGATGGCGGTGAGTGGACGATGTTTACAGATGGGTGTGCAGATACGTGCTATCGCCTGCAAAAAGCAAATGTCTCTTGCCCTCGGGTGTTCCGTAGTTCGTGTGAATGCGGAGAAGATAAATGCTGGGATACGGGCGCGGTTGCCTGCATTTCAAATGAACAAGCTAAGGAAAAGAAGATCGAATGAGTTTTCACGAGCGTTTAGATGGAATTATAAATAAGTACAAGCAAATTGGCGATAAAATTGCTAATCCGAGTGCGATGGATAATAAAGAGTTTGCCAAGCTTTCAAAAGAATATTCCGACATGGGGGAAGTGGTTGCTAAAATTGAAGAGTTGCAGCAGCTGATAAAGGAGCGCGCAGAGCTTGCAGAAATGTTGCAAAGTGACGATGCAGAAATGCGCGAAATGGCAGAACTTGAAAGTGCTGTGCTAGACGAAAAAATTCCTGATGTAGAAATGGAGGTGAAAGTATTGTTGCTTCCAAAAGATGAAGCGGATGAAAAGAACGCTATTTTAGAGGTGCGCGCAGGTACGGGTGGCGACGAGGCCGCATTGTTTGCAGCGCAGCTTTTTAGAATGTATCACCGCTATGCAGACTTGCATGGATGGAAGTTTGAAATACTTTCTATTTCTGAAACAGGTATTGGTGGCTATAAAGAAGCTTCCGCCAACATTACAGGGCGAAGCGTATTTGCGCGAATGAAGTTTGAGTCGGGCGTGCATCGCGTGCAGCGTGTGCCTGAAACAGAATCAAGCGGGCGTATTCATACTTCTGCTGCCACTGTGGCCGTGCTGCCTGAGGCAGAAGAAGTAGACGTGCAAATTGACGATAAAGATTTACGTATTGATGTATTTCGTGCATCGGGTGCTGGTGGTCAGCACGTGAACACAACAGAAAGTGCGGTGCGTATTACACATATTCCTACTAATATTGTGGTGTCGCAACAGGATGAGAAATCGCAGCATAAAAATCGCGCCAAAGCGATGAAAATTCTACGCTCGCGTATTTATGAAGCTGAACGCGAGAAATTGGCGGCTGAACGCGCCGCAAGCCGTAAAGGGCAGGTGGGAACAGGCGATCGCTCAGAGCGAATTCGCACTTATAACTTTCCGCAAGGGCGTGTGAGCGATCACCGTATCAACCTAACGCTTTATAAGATTGAAGAAATCGTCATACATGGTCAGCTTGACGAGATGATTGACGCGCTTTCATCCGAAGATCAGGCGCAGCGCTTGGCAGAGGCGATGTAGGCGTTTGCTTTAGAAGCTTTAGCAAAAGAATCGATTATCGTGAAGTGTGTTTTTCTTTCAATCTAATCCAGTTTTGCACATGCTTGAATCTATTTTAAAATATGCAAAACTGCAGCTGCGTGAGGGTGAAATTGCTTCGTGGGCGCTGGATGCAGAGCTTTTGCTCTGTAAAGTAATTGAGAAACCGCGAGAATATTTATTGCGTGGCGAAGGCGAGCTGACAGCACAGCAGAAGCAAGCGTTTGATGCAATGATTGCTCGTCGTTTGTTGCGAGAACCTATGGCACACCTCTTAGGGATGAGAGAGTTTTGGGGGAGAGAGTTTAGCGTTACCAAAGATACTTTAGACCCACGCCCCGATAGCGAAACGCTGATTGAGGCTGTATTACAGCAGTTTCCAAACAAAAATGAATGCTTAAATGTGCTGGATATGGGCACAGGCACGGGCTGTTTACTGCTCACTATTCTGGCTGAATATCCCGGTGCCTTAGGCGTTGGTGTAGATATTTCACCAGCAGCGCTGAGTGTTGCAAAGCAAAATGGTGAGCAATTAGAAGTAAGTAGTCGTGTTCAGTGGCAGTGTATGGATGCAGCCAATGTGGCCGATGATAGTGCATTTAAAGCAGCGTTTGATTTGGTTATTACTAATCCGCCATATATCCCTTCAGCAGATATTTTAACGTTAGAACCGGAAGTAGCCAGCTACGAGCCAAAGTCAGCACTTGATGGTGGCTTAGATGGGTTTGATTGCTATCAAGGATTCGCGCCTGCAATTGCTGCGGCGCTAAAGCAAGGTGGAGTTGCGGTGATAGAAGCCGGAGTAGGGCAGGCGGAAAAAATTGCTGCAATTATGCAAGCGCAAGGGCTATTACATAAAATAACGCATAATGACTTAAGCGGCATTGCACGTGCGGTGGTGGTAAAAAAATATAAGCCGCCAGCAAGTAGTGCCGACGGCTTTATTTGCTAACAAAATTACTCTTTATTTATGTCGATGTTAATTTCGTGGTCTAGATCATAAGCTGCACCAGTACCTAAAAGGTCAACAGCCGCGCCAAGCAAGCCTGTTAGATTTAAAATGTTTCCTAAAACCGCAGGCAGCACTCTTACTTCACTTCCTAATACAGCAGTGCTATCTTTGTAACCTTTTTTCTCTGCTTTAATATGGTATTCTGATTTTCCTTTTAACTCAAGTACAGCAGGTGTAGTTGCTGTTCTGC
>CAYGPX010000128.1:0-4940 GCA_964351935.1 uncultured Rickettsiales bacterium
CCCACCCTCCACACACAAGCAATATAGCATGTCCTCACGTAGTTTTTTTGTCTTGTTATATCTTATCATCTCTGTTGGAATTGGTCTTTATGCAAGCTTGCGCGTACACAACTCGGCTGATTATGTGGTGGCAGGTCGTTCGCTCCCTATTTATATCACCATCGCCACCGTTTTTGCTACATGGTTTGGCTCTGAAGCGGTTTTAGGTATTCCTGCTGCATTTATCGAATCTGACTTGGGTGGCATTGTGGCGGACCCGTTTGGCGCAGGCTTATGTTTAATTTTTGTGGGATTATTTTTCGCTGCCCGCCTCTATCGCTTAAAACTACTCACCATCGGCGATTTTTTCCGAAATCGCTATGGCCGCAAAGTAGAGTTGTTTGTAGGCATTGCTATCTGCATTAGCTACCTTGGCTGGGTTGCGGCACAAATCGTAGCGCTTGGCCTTGTTATTTCAATTGTTACAGGAGGCGCCATTTCAACGGATATGGGGATGGTCATCGGCATCAGCGCCGTAATGCTTTACACCGTTTTTGGTGGCATGTGGTCGGTTGTTATCACCGATTTTATACAGATGATTATGATTTTGTTAGGGCTGCTTGCCGTGGCATGGCTGGTTTCTGAGCGTATTGACGGTGGTGCGATGGCTGTGATTGATCATGCCGCAGCCAACAATAAATTTAATTTTCTGCCCAAGCCAAATCTTGCTGAAATTTTAGCCTTCATCGGTGCATTTGTAACGCTTGCGCTGGGTTCAATACCACAGCAAGACGTATTTCAGCGGGTAATGTCGGCAGGCTGCGAGCGTACCGCCGTGCGCGGCACAGTGATTGGCGGAAGTTTTTATATCCTGTTCTGCTTTGTCCCCATTTTTATTACCTATGCCGCGGTGATGCTTGATCCTAACCTACTGATCATTCATGGTGCTGAAGGTGGCGACACACAACAAATTTTGCCTGAATTTATCTTAAAAGAAGCACCGATAGTAATTCAGGTGCTTTTCTTTGGTGCGCTGCTTTCAGCTATTATGTCAACCGCATCGGGTACACTGCTTGCTCCTTCGGCTATTTTGGCAGAGAATATTTTGAAAGATATGCTCAAGCTCAATGCACCTCCCCTATTGTATGCATTCCTCTCATGCTTGTTTGTGTTTTGTTTATTTGTCTACATTTATGCGTTTTTAAGCAACTCAGCGGGTTTAAGCATTTTTGAAATGGTTGAAAATGCCTATTTAGTTACGCTCTGTGGCGCATTTGTGCCGCTGGCATTTGGTGTTTATTGGCAGCGAGCCAACAATAACGGCGCTGTTTTATCAATTATTTTAGGCGTTGGCACATGGGTGATACTTGAAGGCATCAACATCTCGCTTGCTTCAAGCGACGATGCATTACTTGTACCACCGCAGCTTGCAGGGCTTTTGATGGCTATTATCGGCATGGTAGTTGGCAGCTATTTGCCTGAGAGCAAAGCTGGAAAAATTGATTCGGATGCCTCTAAAATGAAAGTAGCAAATATGACCGTGCAATAAGCTTAAAGCCAAGCGATAAAATTTCAAAATTATTTGAGCACCACCGCATAAACACACTTTAACAATCGCAACCATTCAATATCATTGGCGACCCCTCATGCAACTTCCTCCCACCTTACGCCATACACTCGAAAACTGCGCCTCGGCCTTTCAGCGTTCAGAGTTAGAGCATGCCTCCCGTCAAATATCCGAGCGCTATCGAAGGCTAGAAAAAGCAGATACGATGCTTGGCATTGCATCTGCTTCAGAAGCCATGGCCTATGGTGCCACCCGCCTGCCCGCTACTTACTCAGCCGCTAGCAAAGCCATGTTAGCGCTTAAACACGCCTTGTCTGATTTTTCTCCCACCTCAGTGCTTGATGTTGGAGCAGGCCCTGCTACCGCAGTGTTTGCGGCACTCGAGCATTGGCCTGAGATAAACTCGCTCCACCTTATTGAGCTAAATACGCATCTTTTATCACTTGGAAAACAGCTTCTGCTCACCTGTCATCCAACGCTAGAATTCACATGGCAGCAGGCAGAAATCACCACTCTGGCACTGAGTGAAAAACAGCAGCATGATTTGGTGCTGTGTGGCTATGTGCTAAACGAGATTGAGCAGGAAAAAGGTCACCACGCACTTGAAGAAACCGTTAAAAAACTTTGGCATTCAACGTCTGGTGCACTAGTGATTATTGAACCAGGCACACCCGCTGGCTATGGCACCTTGATACGCGCGCGCAAATGTTTGATTGAATTAGGCTCACATATTGCCGCCCCTTGCACCCACACTAAGCCATGCCCTTTAGAAACAAATGCGCCGCAGAAATGGTGCCACTTTAGTGTGAGGGTTGAGCGTAGCAAACTGCACCGTAGCATCAAGCAAGATGCTGACCTACCCTATGAGGATGAAAAGTTTTCCTATCTGGTAGCATCTCGCAAGCAACCCGCTTTACCCACTTACCGCCTTATCGGACATCCACGTGGCAGCAAAATAGTGCATGCTGATGTTTGTAGCAACACTGGCAAGGCAGAGCATTTAACCATTGCTAAATCGCACCCCCAGCACAAAGCCTTTCGTAAAAGCGACTGGGGCGATGCAATTGATTAAGCTACAAGAAGTCTAGCGACCACCAATGTTGGCGCATGCCACCCTTGCACCTGCACCACCAATTGGCTGCGTCACCTGATCATCCATTTCAGCATGAATAATCAGCGCTGAGCCATCTTCATCCAATAGCGCTGGCAAGCTTGCATGCTTATAAAGTGAAACTCTTGGTGTAACCACTACAACAGATGCCGTACCATCTTCACGCACCTCTAAATTTGGAAGATCGCCACCATCAGGCCCTTCTGGGTGTTCTAGCCCATGAGGCTTATGGTCATGCAATATATGTCCGCCTGAATTTTTGAATGCAGCAATATCCTCGCAATTTCCCGTTTCGTGAAGATGCATTCCTCGCGAGCCTGATTTCAAGTTCTGTACCGTAAGTGAAATTTCGACGCCCTCTTCCAGCTGACGGAACAAGGCATAACCTATTGTTTTACCATCATTATTGATAACCGTGGTGGCAAAAGGTGAGCCACTTTCTTGCGCACTCACCGGCAAAGCCACAAGCATTGCCAACCCTACTACTGCACATTTAACTACTTTCATAAATCTATCACCTTATTTTTTTACTACCCAACAAAATTAGCCTTACAATCAAGGCATGTCAAGGCGCATAGATGAAAGCAAAACCACTCAATAAAAGCCTTGGCTTGTTGCTGGTATAGATGAGTATTTCCAAAATACCTATCCCCGTCAAAACCGTGGTATATTCTTTCAAACATTTTTTTTGAAAGATGAAATAAGTTGACCAGTTTAAGAGCGAAGCCTATCATCTTAAGAAGTTAAGAATCTAAATTTGAAGGCTTTAAGACATATTATGCCCAATATACTCGTCATCGATGATGACAAAATACTCACCATGCTATTAGAGGCTAAATTAATTGGCATAGGAGTGGATATTGTTTCCGTGCATAGTGCGAATGATGCACTAAAAGTTGCATGTGGCAGCTCTTTTAAGCCTGCTTTAATTCTGCTTGATCTTAACATGCCAAAGGTGAGCGGGTTAGATCTTCTCGAAACGCTAAAATCTAATAGTGAATTACACAATATTCCCGTAATTATCATTACATCGTCAACGGATGAAGATAAATTAGCGAGAGCACAAAAATTGGGTGCGCTTGATTTTATCAAAAAACCTATCGAAACAGGCGAGTTATTTGAGAAAATAATACCTCTCTTGCAGGAAGCATAAACAACTAAGATTTTGTATCCAATTCGATACCAAGATGCTCATTTACCAGACATTTAATCTCTTTTAAATAATCTCCAAATCCATCCAGAATGGCTTGGGTGTTTTTTGTTATTTCTTTTCCTTCAGAAAGTTCTTCAAGGTGTTTTTCTAGCGCAAGTGACTGATCGCTTAATTGATGAAATTCAAACGCTTTTGCTGTGCCTGCGGTTCTATGCACTTGCATATAGACTTCCTCAATATCACTCTGCGCTGCTTTCCCCGCCTCAAGAAGTGTTATAAAGTTACTATATCTTCTAAATAAAGCTGCTAGGCGTTGTATAAATCTTCTTTGCACCTTAGCAAAGACCATATTAACCTTACTTTCCATTTTGATGCTCTTGCCATATTTCTTTCATTGTTTTGCATAAATCAGTTACGCCAAATGGCTTCACAATAACGGCTGAAGCACCCATATCTAAATATTGTTTTTGCTGATGGGTTTGCGCCTTTGCAGTCAAGAAAATGATGGGCATATCTTTTCCTTCTGCTATTTTTCGCATCGCTTGCATGGTTGTTGGGCCATCCATTTCAGGCATCATTACATCAATCAGTGTCAGCTGAGGCTTAAAACTAGCAAGTACTTCAATCGCTTTTTTACCATTACTGCAATGGACAACTTCAAAACCGCCCACTTCTTCTAAAACCACTTGGGTCAGTTCTGCAATGTCTTCATCATCTTCTACATAAAGCACTTTTTTCAGTTCATTGCCCATAAAATCACCTTCTGTTTATTTACTTTTTTGCTATTGGTAAGTGGAAAAAGAAGGTTGTTCCCTTTCCTTCTTTTGTTTTAAACGTCACCGTTCCACCAAAAGCTTCAATAATACTTCGTGTAATATTCAACCCCAAGCCTGTCCCACCTTTTGCACGTGTGGCTGAACCATCCGCTTGCAGAAATTTTTCACACACTTTGTTTTGGAAGTTTTTGGGGATGCCGGGCCCTTTATCACTCACTGAAATTTCAGCCGTGTTTGCATCGCTTTTGGAAACTTTAATATTCACCACTTTACCTTCGGGTGAAAATTTAGCTGCATTAGACAGTAAATTTGCTACGGCTTGATTAAAGCGCCCACTATCAAGCTGACAGAACA
>CAYGPX010000129.1:0-4927 GCA_964351935.1 uncultured Rickettsiales bacterium
ACACACCAAACTCACCTTTTGGCGCTTCTACCGCTGTATAGGTTTCACCTTTTGGAACGTGATAACCTTCGGTATAAAGCTTAAAGTGGTGAATCAACGCTTCCATCGAACGCTTCATTTCAGCACGCGGCGGCGGTGCAATTTTTCTATCCAGTGTTTTGATAGCACCTTTTGGCATATGTTCTACACACTGCTTGATGATTTTAAGCGATTGGCGCATTTCTTCTACGCGCACCAAATAGCGATCATAGCTATCACCGTTTTTACCTACCACTACATCAAAATCCATACGCTCGTAAACATCATATGGCTGCGACTTTCTCAAATCCCACGGCACACCAGAACCACGAAGCATCGGGCCTGTAAAACCCCAATCTAGCGCCTCTTCTTTTGTTACGACACCAACATCAACCAAGCGCTGTTTAAAAATTCGGTTATCGGTGAGCAACCCTTCCATATCGTCAATCATTGGTGTAAAGCGATCAACGAATGATGCTATATCTTCCAACATTCCAGCAGGCAAATCACGCGATACTCCACCCGGACGGAAGTAAGCCGAGTGCAACCGAGCACCAGAAACACGCTCGTAAAATTCCATCATTTTTTCGCGCTCTTCAAAAAACCATAAGAGCGGCGTCATCGCCCCAACGTCAAGCGCTTGCGTAGTAATGTTTAGCAAGTGATTTAGAATACGACTAATTTCAGAAAATAGCACACGGATATATTGCGCACGCATTGGCACATCACAACCCAAAAGCTTTTCGACTGCTAGCGCATAAGCATGCTCTTGGTTCATTGGAGAAACGTAGTCTAAGCGATCAAAATAAGGCACAGCTTGTAAATAGGTTTTGTGCTCAATTAACTTTTCGGTACCACGGTGCAACAACCCAATATGAGGATCAGCACGCTCCACTACCTCACCATCCATTTCAAGCACAAGACGAAGTACACCATGCGCAGCAGGGTGCTGCGGACCAAAGTTCAACGTCATATTTTTAATATCGACTTCGCTCATTTTCTAGCTCGCCTTTTCATCACCCGGAAGTACATAGTCTGTACCTTCCCACGGGCTTTCAAAATCAAATGTTCTAAATTCCTGATCCAATTTTACCGGCTCATAAACCACACGCTTTTTCTCTTCATCGTAACGCACTTCAACATAACCTGTGAGTGGAAAATCTTTACGTTGAGGATGCCCTTCGAAACCGTAATCTGTTAAAATACGGCGCAAATCAGGATGACCTGAGAAGTAAACACCATACATATCCCATACTTCGCGCTCATACCATCCAGCACTTTTAAACACTACACCAACACTTGGCACCAGCATTTCCTCTCCCACCTGCACGACCACACGCAAACGCTGGTTATATTTCATACTCAACAGGTTATAAACAACATCAAAACGCTTTTCTCTTTCGGGATAGTCAACACCGCATACATCGATTAACTGACGGAACTGGCAGCGAGCATCATCTTTTAACATAGAAAGAATAGTTACCAAATCTTTTGGTGAAGCAAGCAACACCAACTCACCGCATCGATCCTGCATTTTAACTCTTACACCTTCGGGAAGATTCCTCTCGATATAAGTGCCAAACTCCTGAAATGACTGATTTGTGCTTTCCATATATTTACTAACTACTTTCTTGAAATCACGGTGCCACTACGGCGAATTTTACGCTGCAACTGCAATATACCATAAAGCAACGCCTCTGCTGTAGGCGGACAACCCGGCACATACACATCTACTGGCACGATACGATCACATCCACGCACCACTGAATAGGAGTAGTGATAATAACCACCGCCATTCGCACAACTTCCCATCGAAATCACCCAACGTGGCTCAGCCATCTGGTCGTAAACTTTTCTAAGTGCAGGCGCCATTTTATTGGTTAACGTTCCAGCCACAATCATCACATCAGACTGACGCGGGCTTGGACGAAACACCAAACCAAAACGATCCAAATCATAACGACTAGCTGCAGAATGCATCATCTCTACTGCACAACAGGCCAAGCCAAACGTCATCGGCCAAAGCGACCCTGTGCGCGCCCACGTTGCCAGCTTATCCATACTCGCAATCACAAAGCCCTTATCTTCCATTTCTGCCGTGACAACTGAAAGAAGCGCATCCTGATCTGCACCAGCAGGAATTGGCTGGGAAGGGTCAATAATATTTTTTTTGTTAAACATATCCCCTACAACTACTCCCACTCAAGCGCGCCTTTGCGCCACTCATAAATAAAGCCAATAGTAAGAAGCCCTAAAAACATCATCATCGACCAAAAACCAAACAAACCAATATCCGTCAACACAATCGACCACGGGAATAAAAAGGCAATTTCCAGATCAAAAATAATAAATAAAATCGCAACAAGATAAAAACGTACGTCAAATTTTCCGCGCGCATCTCCAAATGCTTCAAAACCGCATTCATAGGCGGAAAGTTTTTCAGAATCAGGGCGTTGCGTACCTACAATAAACGGTATCAATACCATCACAATGGATAGGCCTATCGCGATGCCAAGAAAAATGACAATCGGCAAATATTCTTGAAGGTAAGATGGTAGAAACGCTTCCATATACCAAATACTACCCTTAAAATTCTTAACAACCTGATACAAAAACGAGAACAGGAAGTCTGTTAATGTCTGTCTAACTTAGTCTCTCTGGAATGCACACGTAGTACATCAAAACATGAAAGCCTTATAGCTATAATACAACGCGATAACAAGGAGAAAATGCTGTTATTTTTTGTTTCAATTCAAAATTGAGTAGCAATCTTTTTACTAAAAAAAGCTACCACCCTCTCATTTATTAATCTTTTTTGAATATCTACTGCCGCTCTTTACCCATTGGTTTTAAGCGAACATTTTTGCGTAAATATTGATAAGGAAGCTGCTCTGGGTTCTCAATATTTAGGCCTTTTGCTTCAACCACCAGCACTTTATCTGCAATTTCCTGAAAATCAGCCCTAAAATGGACTGACGATTTCAACACCAATATGCGCTGCTCCTGAGGATTAATCCCAATATGCGTAAACACCGCACGATCAGCAGGCTGCACACGCTTACTTACTAAAATGACCCGCACGCCTTTATGACGTACAAGCACCATAGTACCCAAATCAACCATACATCCGCCAAAGTAGGGCCCAGCCGCAAAAAAAGGTTTATCGGTTATTTTCTCTACGGTGAACACCCCTTCTAAAGGCTCGTCACCCGATATATGCCCACCAAGAGAGATAAATAAATCCTTTTTCTCACCACAGCGTTTGGCAAGTCCTGCATTTTCAGGGTCATAATGACATGCAATCACAGCACCTTGGGCATTTGCATTTAGCAATGCGCGCAAAATACCCACCGTATCCGAGCTTGCTCCTGCTCCTGGGTTATCTTGCGTATCTGCTAAAATAATTGGTTTTCCTGCATAATGTGCTTTAGCATAAGAAACAGCCTCATCAGGCGCCCATAACTTACTGCTAAAAAGCTTTTCCGACTCAAGCGCTGCCTTTTCTATTTTATCTCGCATCGCGATAGATTTTTCATACTTCCAAGCATATGCAATAATAGCAGGACCACATTCAGCAATATCAGCAGGAGGAAAACCCATGAGCATAGAAGCACTTGTTGCTTCCTTTTCGTTTTCACAAGCTTCTACTAATTTATAGAGCGATTTTGCAGGCTCAATTAGGGTACACTGGCTTGTAATTGGCACAAGAAAAGGCAGCTTCGCCATAGACTTATAAGGCTTTTCAAATCGACTCAGCACTTCATAAAGCACCTTTGCTGCACGCACTCCCGTATCATACATATCCACATGAGGATAGGTGTAAAATCCTACAAGTACATCTGCAAGCTCAAACATCTCACGCGTTACATTGGCATGAAAATCTAAACTCATAACGATAGGAATGTCAGCACCCATAATACGCCGAATGCGGTGAAGCAGCTCTCCTTCTCCATCATCGGTATTTTCCGCAGCCATCGCACCATGCATATCTAAATAAATAGCGTCAATTCTACCTTTGACTGCCTGCAAACCAAAAATTATTTCACGTACAATACGCTCATACGCATCTTTTTCCACGCGACCAGCGGGAGGTGCATTACACCAGATAAGCGGTTCAATGTGCCAGCCATAAGATTTTGCTGTGTCTAAAAAGCCAACAGCGGGAATATTACCCTGTTGCAACGACTCTAAAATAGCAGCGCCTTTACACAAAGCTGGCCAACTATCCGCTTTTTCAAAATCTTCATAGGTTGCACCTTTAGCGGCAAAAGTGTTTGTTTCGTGATGAAAGCCTGCAATTGCAACGCGCATAGATGATATGCCTTCTATAATTATACTCTATATTCAATTTAACCTTCTCACCAACTGCTGACAATCATTTTCAACCTTGTAATTATCAAGAGGCGTTCCTATATGCATGTTTAAAGTTTTTGTTCATACAAAATCACTAGATAAGGAAGAGTAATAATGACGGCAAAACCTGCAACAAAACCAACAGGCAATAAAACCACCCACCAGTTTGGGGCTGAAGTCGATAAAATTTTAAAGCTGATGATTCACTCACTCTATCAGCACGAAGAAATTTTCTTGCGTGAATTAATCTCTAACGCATCGGATGCTTGCGATAAATTACGCTATGAAGCACTCACTAATGAGTCACTACAAGGTGGTGAAAAAGAATTGCGCATTCACATAAAACCCGATGAAAAGGCACGCACACTGACAATTAGCGACAATGGCATCGGCATGAACGAAGCCGACCTTATCCAAAATCTTGGTACGATTGCAAGCTCTGGCACACAGCGTTTTATTGAAACCATGACAGGCGATAGTAAAAAAGACGTTCAACTTATCGGGCAGTTTGGTGTTGGGTTTTACTCCGCATTTATGGTAAGTGATGAAATTACTG
>CAYGPX010000130.1:0-4921 GCA_964351935.1 uncultured Rickettsiales bacterium
CGGGCGACGCTGTACCCCTCTGAGCGACACCCCCGCGTAGCAGACGGGCGCGGCACTCTATAATGGAGGCACGTCAACAAATCAAGCCTTTATTTGTATTTTTTTTATCTTTTTTTTAATTACTTTAAAACTGTAACATTCACTATCTGCAAATTGCAGGCTAGAAATACCACTTCACTTCAAAGTTACTTTGTAATCACAATCCATTAAGCATCCGTTTTCTTAGCAAGTAGTTTTGCTTTCTGCCAAAGTGCTTCCATTTCGTCTAAGTTTGAATTTTCTATAGCTCTCATATCTTTAGCCAGCTCTGATTCGATAAAATGAAATCGTTTTTCAAACTTTGCATTACCAAGGCGTAATGCATTTTCCGGTTCAATACCAAGCTTACGTGCTAAGTTTACTACTGCGAATAATAAGTCCCCTACCTCCTCTTCTATGGCTGAGCTATTTTGTTTTTCATGCGCCAGTTCTTGTTCAATTTCTGATATTTCTTCACGAACTTTATCAAATACTTCATTAACATTTCGCCAATCAAAACCAACCTTTGCAGCACGCTTTTGCAGTTTATAGGCACGTAGTAGCGCTGGATAGCCAAGCGCAACTCCATCTAGTACACTGCTTGCTCCTTGCTTTGCACGCTCTTCTGATTTTTGTTGTTCCCATGCTTCTTCCTGAGCTTTTGCGCTATCAATCACCGCATTGCCAAAAACATGCGGGTGACGTCGTATCATCTTATCGCAAATATCTTGTGCAACTTGCTCAAAGTCAAAACTAGACTCTTCTTTTGCCATCTGTGCATGAAATACCACTTGCAACAGCAAATCGCCTAATTCACTTTTGAGGGCTTTTTTATCGCCCTGTGCAATGGCGTCGGCAACTTCGTAGGCTTCTTCAATGGTATAAGGCGCAATAGATACAAAATCTTGTTCAACATCCCACGGGCAACCATGCTCTTTATCTCGTAACTGCTCCATAATATTTAGCAACTGCTGCATGGCATTAGACATAAGAACTCCGTTTATTTTATAATAGAGGCAGTATAACAAATCTTAGTAGGCTATCGACAAAAAAGAAGGGCGCTAGTGCGCCCTACCTAAATAAACTTAATTATTATAATATCTTAAGTTAAAGCCAGACCACAGCCAACCACGATTAAAACAAAAAATGCAATACCCATAATAAAATCCTCTTTTTCTTTTTGGTTTGTTTCCTATAAGTACAATAATCGCACAGTATAGCCCCAACAATCAAGTCAAGTATTTGTTACAGTTTTACAATATTCCGTTATAAATATTTAGTTTTCGCCTAGCTGAAAATTAAACTCAATTTGATATGAAAATTCATTATAATCAACGCTATAATCAGCAGGCACTGGCAAAACAGGGTTAGCTGCTGCAACCATTGCAAGTAGAGCGTCATCTAGTATCTGGTGTCCGGTAGAACGTGAAATACTTGCGTAAAGCACTTTACCCTCGCGATTAATTCTTAAATAGACCACTCCTTTACCTTCCAACCCTAACTGACGCGCAAGTGGTGGATAGCTTCTAAAGCGATTCAGCCACAAGGGCAAAAGCTGCTCATATCGAATTAACGCTTCGGCATCTTTTGCTTTAGAATTACCAAGAGGTTTTTTTGCTTCTGCAGTTTTATTTTGTGGTTTAGCAGAAGGCGTTGGCTTAGCAGAAATTTGTTGTTGCTGTGCTTGCTGCTCAAGCAAACTATTACCTAGTGTTGGTGATTGCGTATTTTTAGCAGCTTCTTTTGAAGTATCCGGTAGTGCTATCGTTTCATTTATTTGTGAGTTAGCTTTTAACTTATTTTCAGCATTATTTTCATCTTCAGCGATACTTTTTTCTATTAGCATTTGTTTGGGAGCTGATGCTTGTTGCGCACGTTCAAGCAAGTTTGCAAAAGTTTCGCTATCACTTCCCTCTTCCTGTAATTGAATGGAAAGCACCTTAAACTCTGGCTCATTATTTAATTTTTCGTCAATAAAAACTGCACATAACACCAGAAGATGAATAGCTAGTGATATTAGAAGTGCTATTTCAAACGCTCTTCTAATGCCATATACACTAAAGCCAGTTGAGAGATTTTCTAACTCCCTGTCGTTTTTATAATTTATATTATAGGTCTGACTCATGCTAATTTTCTTCCTTTGTAACAATCGAAATATCCGTTCCACCCGCCTTCTTTATTTCGTCCATTACCCAAACTAAATGCGATGCATTGGCATCTTTATCGGCACGAATAGTGATAGCAGGCACATCACCTGAATCATTTTTGTAGAGCAATGTCTCTAGTAATAGCAAAAAATCTTCCTTTTTCACAATGTTACCGTTTAGCGCTATTCTACTTTGCTTGTCTATATAAACGACAATAGGTAAATAACGACGCTCTTTGCCTTCTTCACTTTTGGGCGGTGTTACTTCCAGCGTTTCCATTTGCTGCACCTGCCCAGCCACCATAAAGAAAATAAGTAGTAAAAAGATAATGTTAATCAAGGGTATAAGGCTTATTTCTTTCCTCAGTTGCTTTTGACGCTTGATAAAATGAGTACTCATTCAATTACCCTCCGCCAACCTAACTTTGGTTGCACCGGCTTGCTGCACCGCACCCAGTGCTGAAACTGCCTGCTGCACAGTTGTTTTGGGATGTACTACCACCACAAGCTCTCGTGTTTTATCTCTTACCAAAAGCGGTGCTATCACTTTTTGTAGTTTTATTATGGGCTGAAGCTTGTTTTCACCAGCGCCATCTTGGCTCCAAAGCTTAAAATCGCCATTTTCTTCTAGCAACACCAATACCGTATTACTCTGTGTGCTTTCATTGCTCGACTTACTTGAAACTGGAGCAAGCCCAGCATCGATCACCTTATCAAGCGAAAACTTGCTAGTTAGCATAAAGAATACAATCAGCAAAAAAATCACATCAATCAGCGGAGTTAGGTTCAGATTTGGCTTTTTTCTGTTTGCACGCGCTATTGTTGCCATTATTTTTAAGCCGCTTTCTTACGTTTTGCGGGAGCAGTATCGTGTAAAACAAAAATGGCGTCGCTGCTATCTTGCATCAACAGGCGTAAACGCTCTACCCTTGCATCTAACACATAGTGAGCGGCTAATGCAAACACACCCACAGAAAGCCCTGCTACTGTGGTTAGAAGTGCCTCCCAAATACCACCGGCAAGCATGGCAGGCTCTATGCGAGCTCCCGCTTCTTCAATGGTTGAAAAAGCACGAATCATCCCCATAATAGTACCCAGCAATCCAAGCAGCGGGCTTATGTTTGCTACCATCTCTAAGCCACGCAAATGGCTTTCATAGGGACGTAAAAGCAAACCACCCTCACCTGCTACACGTTTTTCTGCCAGCTCGCGTGAAGTGTTTTTATCCGACAGCCACTGTATTTGCGAAAATAGTAATTTTGCAAGTGGCGTTTTTTCGTTACCTGCAATACGCATTGCTTCAGGCAGGTTTTTATCTTGCGCGTGATCCATAATTTCACGCAAGAAATGCTTATCACCAAGACCTGCACCTAAAAACTGATAAAACTTATACATCACTACGGCCACCACATAGACCGATATTACAAGTAGCAGCCCCATTACCACGCCGCCTTTGGTAAGTAGTTCAGTTAAAAGCATAGAATATAAGTCCTGAGTTGCGAGTTATGAGTGATGAGTGCTATAAAGGCAATAATCATAAAGCAACTACCAATAACCCGCAACTCTCAACTGATGCGTATGACCTCACTTTTTAATGAAGACGATTTAAAGCAACGCAACCAAAGCACGCCTTCTCCGCTTGCAGATAGGCTGCGCCCGTCTGACTATGCTCAGATGGTGGGGCAAGCTCATTTATTTGGCAAAAACGGTGCGCTCGGCACATTGGAAGAAGGCAAGCATTTACCAAGCCTTATTTTGTGGGGGCCACCGGGTTGTGGCAAAACCACGCTTGCTCGCATTATTGCCGGCAAAAGTGATTATCATTTTGAAACGGCCTCTGCCGTTATTAACGGCATTAAAGACCTGCGAGAGATTTTTGAAGCCTCGAAAAAGCGACGTCACAAAGGCGTGCGCACCCTTTTGATGGTTGATGAAATTCATCGTTTCAACCGCGCACAGCAGGATATTTTTCTGCCATATATTGAAGACGGCACCATAACCCTTATTGGTGCAACCACCGAAAACCCCTCTTTTGAGCTAAACCCTGCGCTGCTTTCACGGTGCAAGATTGTGGTGCTCAATCGTTTAGAAGATGAAGCACTCTCAAACTTATTAACACGTGCTGAAGAACATGAAGGCAAAGCCCTACCACTAGATGATGGGGCAAGAAACACGCTACTCAATATGGCCGATGGAGATGGCAGATTTTTGCTCAATGCCTGCGAAGAACTGTTTGCCCTAAAAAGTGATAAGCTTCTGGATAAACAAGGGTTAAATAAGCTTTTGCAAAAGCGCTCACCACTTTACGATAAACACCAAGATGCACATTATAATTTAATTAGTGCGCTGCACAAAAGTTTACGTGGATCGGATGTAGATGCCAGTCTTTATTGGCTTTGCCGCATGCTAGATGGGGGCGAACACCCGCTTTATATCATTCGCCGCTTGGTACGTTTTGCAGTTGAAGACATCGGTCTTGCTGATCCTCAAGCCGTGCAACAAGCACTTGCTGCCAAAGATGCTTACGATTTTCTCGGCTCGCCTGAAGGCGAACTAGCTATTGCACAAGCTACGGTTTATTTGGCCATGGCGCCAAAATCTAATGCGGCTTATGTTGCTTATAAATCAGCCGTTCAGGATGCCAAAACATACGGCTCGCTCAATCCTCCAATGCATATTTTAAATGCCCCAACCAGTATGATGAAAGACCTTGGCTATGGCAGCAACTATACTTACGACCATGACGCTAAAGATGGT
>CAYGPX010000131.1:0-4866 GCA_964351935.1 uncultured Rickettsiales bacterium
TCGCTCAATCCTGCGGAGGCACTACGTTATGAGTAAAAAGCCCACGCAACCTACCTTGGTATTGAAAAACATTAAAAGATCCTACCTACAGGGCAACAGCAAGCTGCACATCTTAAAAGGCGCATCGCTCGAAATTCAACCGGGCGAGATGGTAGCGCTGGTTGGCCCTTCTGGCTCAGGCAAAAGCACATTGCTGCAAGTGGCGGGCCTGCTCGATAATGCCGATAGCGGAAAAACCATTATTAATGGGCAAGATTGCAGCCAAATTAGCGACAGTAAGCGCACCCTAATACGACGCGACACACTAGGATTTGTCTATCAATTTCACCATCTGTTAAGTGAATTTTCTGCACTTGAAAACGTGATGATTCCGCAAATGATTCGTGGTGAAAATAAAAAAGAAGCGGAACGAAATGCCGCAGAAATTTTAAATTATTTTGGCCTTAAGCGCCGCTTAAACCATCGTCCGTCCGAGCTTTCAGGGGGAGAGCAACAGCGCGTGGCCATTGCACGCGCCATCGTGAATAAGCCCTCCTTGCTACTGGCCGACGAGCCTACGGGAAATCTTGACCCTCATACTGCTTCCGAGGTGCTGGATATATTACTAAAAGCCAGCAAAGCCATGGGGCTTTCAGGGCTAATTGTGACCCATAATTATGATTTGGCAGGCAAGCTAAGCCGCATTGTAGCACTTGATGAAGGCCAAGTGGTAGAGCAGAAGCATTAATTTATAATTCTCAGCAAATCAGGTACTTGTTGCCAAATTTCTTTGCCGTCTTCCACTTTCATACGTGGTAAGGTAACAAACGCCACATCCGGCACAAATGAAACCAGCGTATCTACAGTTTCTTGCAAATTCACCTCGCTACCTTCTGATTCTGAAACAATCACGGCCTGCAACTGTATCCCTGCCTGCTGAAGTGCGGCAATGGCCGTTAATGCATGGCTTATTGCACCAAGATAACTTCCCACCACCACGATCGCAGGATAGGAAAGCGCTTTCATCCAGTGCAGACTATGTTGCCTTTCATTGATTGGCACCATCACGCCGCCCACGCCCTCAATCAAGACAATATCGTTATCTGCAAATGCTTGCTGAGAAAAAGATATCACCTCTTGCAACGCGATGTTTATTCCTTCTTTTCCGGAAGCCATATTGGGAGAAAGCGGCGCTTTAAATCGCCACGGGCTGATGATATCAGCCTGAACACCAATGGCCGGAAGGCCTTGGGCGCGCAGCAGCACATGCGTATCGCTGCTGCTATCGCCCTCTTCATAGCCACTGATAATGGGCTTGAGTGCTAGCGGATGCCTACCTTGTTTGCGTAATTGATGGGCAAGGGCAGCCGTCACTAGCGTTTTACCAACGCCTGTGCCTGAAGAGGTAATAAAATAACGTCGCTGGTTCATCGTTTTGTTGCCGTCACATAAAGAATATTCCACGTTGCCACAACGCCTTGTTTGCTGCCATAGTACTGCTGATAAAACGCTTCTAGCGCAGCAAAAAAACCACGGCTGGCCAGTTGCTCGCGCTGACCGCGATAGCTTGCACCAATGCCTCGCAATCCCTTTAGCAGTTGCATCACATTTTCATAATGCAGTGTGATGGGTTTTTCTTCAACGTGAATTATGGCTTCCGGCAGTTGCTTTGCAAATTCTCTTAGTGCTTTGGCCGCATAGAAATCTAATATCGGGGCATTGCGCCCAAGCTTTTCGTAGCAATGGCGTAGCTCTTGTAAGCTTCCCTCTCCCATAATGCTGGCATGCAGCACCCCGCCTGATTTCAGCACTCGCAGCGCTTGGCGCAACACCGAAAGCAAATCGCCTGACCACTGGAGTGCAAGCGAGGATAAGACTCCGTCTAGCGATGCATCTTTAATGGGTAGCGCTGCCATATCGGCATTGATGGTATGTGTGTTTCCGTAAGCAGCGTTGCTGGCATAGGAAGCCGCAATCTGGCACATGGCGGGCGCAATATCCAATTGTAATAAGGTTGCTTTATTGCCCGAAGAACGCAACAACTCTTGCAAAAAACCTGTGCCACAACCAATATCAAGCCACTGCGCGTTTTGTGAGATATCACCTTTTGCTTGTTCAAAAAGCGTACGGGCTACTATGCGCTGTAAACCAGCATATTCATCATATTTATCTGCTGCACGGTTAAACCCTGCCTTCACCTGCTGGTGGAATGCTTTCGTCATAGACTTTCAATAAGCTGCTTGAGTCGCTGTGTATCGTGCAAATGAGGGGCATGGGCACATTTATCCCACAATTCTATACTTGCTTGTGGCATAAATGGCTTAAAAATACTAGTTTGACTGGCTTCCACCACCACATCATCCACCCCATGCACTAACAATACTTTTTCTGGCATGGTTGAAAAGTCAATTTCTTGTGCTGAAAACTCACCTAGCTGTTCCAGCCAATATTCCCATTTCTCAGCATGATTCAAATCGAGCGCCAGCGTGCTAAAAACCTGTTTCTGGTACGCATCATTATGGCTAACCATCACCGAAAAACGCTTCAATGCGCGCGTAGCATCCGCAAGAAAAGCATATTTAAAGGCAACAAATTGCTCCTGATGCATACCGCAATGCATGCCGTTACTATGTACAAACTGGTATGGCGTTCCCAGCAAAATCAACCGCGATGGCTTCAAAAAACCTTCGCTAATGGCACGCAAGGCAAGCTGCCCGCCTAAACTCCACCCAATGAGGGTTTCGCACTCCACCCCTTTGAGTGACTCCATCCACGCATCTACAGATTCAAAATCTGCATAGGTAAGATGCTTAGCACCGGGCGCGATGCACTCAAGCGCATCGGCAGCTTGTCCCCAGCCGGTAATGGTGATGGTGTGAGTTCCTGTCATTCGCTAAAACCTGTAACTTTTAACCTAAGCAACGCCTGTGCCAGTCTTACTACATCCTGCTCCTTATGCAAGGCGGAAAATGTAAATCGTAACCTTGCTGTGCCAGCAGGCACAGTAGGAGGACGAATGGCCGAGACCAAGAACCCTTCCTCTTCCAAAGCGGCCGAGGCTTTGAGTGCGGCAGCCTCACTACCTAAAATCAACGGGACAATGGCACTTTCAGCCTCAGGAAGATTCAATGCACGTGTAAATATACGCGCCAAATGTAGCGGCTTTTCCCGCAATAGCAAATCTTCATCAATGATGCAGAGGGCTTCATATGCCGCAGCGATCACCATGGGCGGCAAGGCGGTTGAAAACACAAGTGAGCGCGCCGCAGTCGCCAAATAGTCAATCACACTTTGGCTTGCGCAAACATAGCCACCATAAGCGCCCACTGCCTTGGAAAGTGTGCCCAT
This sequence comes from uncultured Rickettsiales bacterium, assembly GCA_964351935.1. Lineage (GTDB taxonomy): Bacteria > Pseudomonadota > Alphaproteobacteria > Rickettsiales > CAYGPX01 > CAYGPX01. The sequence continues at coordinate 3,328 of CAYGPX010000131.1, forward strand.
CTGCACATGGGCTTTGGGCGTGTTATCATCGCGCGCTAAAATGCCAAGCCCGTGCGCATCATCGCTTAAGAGCCATGCATCGTGCACATCCGCCAAATTGCGAAGTGCTGCAATGGGTGCTTTATCGCCATCCATACTAAAAATGCTATCGGTCAGTATCAGGCAGTGTTTGTAGTCTTTACGGTGTTTGGTGAGTAGTTTTTCAGCCTGCGCCACATCGTTATGCGCAAAGCGCTTGAGCACCGCGCTTGAGAGCTTTGCACCATCAAGCAAACACGCATGCACTAGCTTATCCGCCAAGATAAGATCGCCCTTACCAACAAGGGCTGGAATAATACCGATATTAGCAAGATAACCACTGCCAAACACCAATGCTGCCTGAGTGTGTTTCATTGCTGCTAGCTTGGCTTCTAATATTGCATAAAGCGGATGATTTCCCGTGACCAACCGCGAAGCGCCCGCCCCTGCACCATAAGCTTCAATCGCATGCTTTGCTGCCGCAGTTACACGGCTATGCTGCGATAAGCCAAGATAGTCATTACACGAAAAAGACAGCAGCTTTTTGCCGCCGCGTTGCACCTCTACGCCTTGCTCTCGCGTGGTTTCACGTAAAGTACGTCGCTGATTTTTTGCAGCGAGCTCGACAAGTTTTTGCTGGGTGAAATGGTCTAATGTAGGCATTTTACTTCAATTTTCTATGCTTTGCTGCTATAGAGTGGACGTGCAATATAACCGAAGCTGGAAAAATATGACAGTAAAACCCGCCAACAGCAGCAATAAAACCCGCCATGACTGGCAATTAAGCGAGATTGAAGGGCTGTTTGCACTGCCGTTTAACGATTTAGTTTTTCGTGCAGCAAGCATCCACCGTCAGCATTTTGATGCCAACGAAGTGCAAGTGAGCACCCTGCTTAGCATCAAAACCGGCGCTTGCCCGGAAGATTGCAAATATTGCCCGCAATCGGCGCATTATAACACCGGCCTTAAAAAAGAGCCTTTGCTGGATGTAAGCTATGTGATTGAGCAAGCAAAGCAAGCTAAAGAATCAGGCGCATCGCGCTTTTGTATGGGCGCTGCATGGCGACAACTGCACGAAAAAGATACCCCAAAAGTGACTGAAATGGTGAAAGGTGTAAAAGCACTCGGCCTTGAAACCTGCATGACCCTTGGCATGCTAAAAAAAGAACAGGCAGAAACCCTCAAGGAAGCTGGGCTGGATTATTATAATCATAACCTCGATAGCTCTGAAGAGTTCTACGACAAGATTATTTCTACCCGCACCTATGCTGAACGCTTAGAAACCCTCCAAAATGTGCGCGATGCAGGCATTAATGTATGTTGCGGCGGCATTTTGGGCATGGGCGAAACAGGCACAGATCGTGCCAAATTATTGCAAACATTGGCAAATCTTCCTCAGCATCCTGAATCGGTGCCTATCAACCAATTGGTGCAAGTGGGCGGCACTCCGCTAGAAGGTGTTGAGGCGGTAGATGCATTTGATTTTATTCGCACCATTGCAGTGGCACGCATCGTGATGCC
>CAYGPX010000132.1:0-4842 GCA_964351935.1 uncultured Rickettsiales bacterium
CTGAAAGCTGCATTCCAAAGCAGATACCAAAATAAGGTACTTTGTTTTCACGTGCATTTGATCCGCATCCGCTTTTCTCATCATTCGTTGAAGCGGCGGCAAAATATAGCCACGAAGCAGAGGAAAAAGCTGCATGAAAACAGTAAAACAAAAACACATCAAAGCCGGAAACGTCACCTTCGGAAACGACCTTCCCTTCGTATTAATTGCTGGCCCATGCCAAATGGAATCACGCGAACACGCGTTGATGATGAGCAAAAAACTCAAAGAAATTACCGATAGGCTGGGTATTGGCTTTATCTATAAAAGTTCATTTGATAAAGCAAACCGCACCAGCATTTCGGGCAAGCGTGGCATTGGACTAGAGCAAGCTCTCCCTATTTTTGCTGAAATAAAAGAAACACTCGGCTGCCCGGTGCTGACTGATGTGCACGAAAAAGAACACTGCGCCAAAGTGGCTGATGTCGTTGATATCCTGCAAATTCCAGCTTTTTTGTGCCGCCAAACTGATTTGTTGATAGCCGCTGCAAAGACTGGAAAAGTGGTGAATGTGAAGAAAGGGCAATTTCTTGCCCCGTGGGATATGAATAATGTCGCTAAAAAAGTGTCTGACTCAGGCAACAACAACATTCTGCTAACCGAGCGCGGCGCAAGCTTTGGCTATAACACGCTGGTGACGGATATTAGAAGCCTTGCCATTATGGGTGAAACTGGCTATCCGGTAATTTTTGATGCCACACACTCCATTCAACAACCTGGTGGACAAGGAAATTCATCTGGTGGGCAGCGTGAGTTTGTGCCAGTAGTTTCACGTGCAGCGATTGCTGCAGGTATTGCAGGCATTTTTATGGAAACCCACCAAGACCCTGACAACGCGCCAAGCGATGGGCCTTGCATGGTTAAATTAGACGAAATAGAAGCGCAGTTAAAAACGCTGCTAAAATTGGATAATATTGTAAAAGAACAAATACAGAACTAATCTTAGGAGAAAAACATGACCGTCATTATCGATATACACGCACGTGAGATTTTAGATAGCCGTGGCAACCCAACGGTAGAAGTTGACGTAGAACTCGAAGATGGTTCATTTGGCCGCGCTGCTGTGCCAAGTGGTGCATCTACTGGCTCGCTTGAAGCATGCGAACTGCGCGATGGCGATAAAAATCGCTATAATGGCAAGGGTGTTTTAAAAGCTGTTGAATCAGTAAATGGTGAAATTGCAGATGCATTGATTGGTAGCGACGCTACAGAGCAACGCCTGATTGACCAATTGCTGATTGAATTAGATGGCACCGAAAATAAAAGCCGTTTAGGTGCAAATGCAATTTTAGGGGTATCACTTGCTGTGGCACGTGCTGCTTCTGATAGTGTTGGCTTGCCACTTTTCTCTTACCTAGGTGGCGTCAATGCCAGCACCATGCCCGTACCGATGATGAATATCATCAACGGTGGTGAGCATGCCGATAATGCGATTGATGTGCAAGAATTCATGATTATGCCAATCTCTGCTGATTCTATGAACGAGGCTATCCGCATGGGTGCTGAGGTATTCCATGCACTAAAAAAGAGCCTACAAGAAGCTGGTCACAACACCAATGTAGGTGATGAAGGTGGTTTTGCCCCTGCCCTTAATAGCTCGGATGAAGCACTTTCTTTCATTATGAAAGCCATTTCTAAAGCGGGCTATAAAGCGGGTGAAGATATTGTGATTGCACTCGATGCTGCCTCTACTGAATTCTACAAAAATGGTAAATACGAGCTAAAAGGCGAAGGAAAAAGCCTGAATGCTTCTCAATTAGTAGAGTATTACAAGGAATTGGTAGCAAAATATCCAATCGTTTCGATTGAAGATGCTATGGCAGAAGACGATCATGCTGGGTGGGCTGAACTAACCAAAGCAATTGGAGATCAAGTCCAGTTAGTTGGGGATGACTTATTCGTTACCAATCCAAAGATATTGAAAGAAGGCATCGAAAAAGGCCTAGCGAATGCAATTCTGGTTAAGGTAAACCAAATTGGTACGCTGACTGAAACCTTGGAAGCAGTACAACTAGCACAGCGCAATGGTTATAATGCTGTGCTTTCGCATCGCTCAGGTGAAACCGAAGATAGCACCATCTCGCATATTGCGGTGGCCACCAACTGCGGACAAATTAAAACCGGATCGCTTTCGCGCTCTGACCGTTTGGCAAAATATAACGAGCTGATTCGTATTGAAGAATATTTAAGCGATGCGGCTTACTATCCGGGCGCAGCAATTTTTGCAGGAAAAAAGGTTGAAAAACCTGCTGCAAAAAAGCTTAAAGCTGCCAGCTAAAAAGGCAGCATCACTCTAAAACAGCATTAACATCTCCGCGTAAGCGGGGATGTTTTGCATTTATGGCATATTAAACATTGTGGCGTTCGCAAACCATATAAGCCAGCTTCTTATTCTATACCGATAATTTTGTGCGTTTGCAGTGAAAGGCGATAGCCCTCTTCTTGTGCAAGGGCTGCGGCTCTTTTGAGGTTATCAGCATTTTTTGCATCATCATATTGGTCCATCGGCTGAACATAAACAGGAATATTATGCTCACCCTGCCCTACATCCGGCACATCCATATAATCCACATCTGATGCTGAAATAATAAACTTTAACGCATTGATTTTTGACAATAAATCTTCTCGGATAGCATGATATTTACCATCACTCACCTTAGGCGAACAGATAATATCAACCCGCGCATCCAATGGACGGTAAAGCGTGCCATTTGTTTCAATTTGTACGCGATAACCAGCAAGAAGTAATGCATCGCACAGCGCTGAAATAGGTTGTCTAAATGGCTCTCCACCGGTAATCACTACCAAGCGATGTGTCCATTTGTTATTTTTAGCTTTTCTTCCTGATAATACATCAGTTCGCTTTAATATGGCATCGAGCGATTGTGATTGAAATGTTTCAAATTCCGTATCACAAAAATTACATGCTAAGTTGCAGCCACCAAGACGAATAAAAATCGCTGGCCAGCCTGCATAAAGCCCTTCTCCCTGCAATGTTTTAAAAACAGATTGCACCTCAAGTTGACTGCCATCACCTTTTAATGGTTTTCGTATCGGATTATCACCAAACATAATGCTTCAACTATTTTGATTCATCAGGAAGTGCTTCTTTTGCACGCTCGTAGTTTCCTGAACGGAACTGATTTTTTACACGGCTTACTTCAAGCTCTGTAACGCCAATAGCTTTCAAGAGTGCGCCAGCCAACTGCAAGCCTGCTTCATATTTTTCAGGCACCACCACCGTCGCCCCCAATGTTTTTAGGGCTTGACCATAGCGCAAATCTTCTGCTCTGGTTACAATTGGCACCTCAGGGTAGCCCTTGTTAATAGCGCCTACAATTTTCTTAAGATAAATTTGATCGCGTACCGTTACAATCACACTTTTTGCACGCGCAACGCCTACCCTCTCAAGCGATTCAATTTTAGTAGGGTCTGCATGAAAAACGGGAAAGCCCTTTTTAAACATCTCCTTTGCACGCTTAGCATCTGCTTCAAGCGCAACATAATTTACCTTATGTTCTGCAAGCATTCTTCCTACCATTTCACCCACTTTTCCAAAGCCGGCAATAATAACATGCTTATTTAAATCATCGGTTTTTCCAGTTTGATACTCTTCCTGCATTTCTTTTTCGGAAACTTTATCGTCGATACGATTGTTAAACCACGCCCCAAGCTTTGAAAGCGCCGGAGTAAGAGCCATTGTGGTTGTTACTACTAATAATAATATCTGGGCTGTTTCAGGGCCTAAAAGACCAATATCAGGCTCTGCCGCCAAGGCAAAAAGAATAAATGCAAACTCCCCCCCTTGCGCCAGCAGCAATCCGGCATGAATCGAAGAGCCAGTAGGAAAATGAAACAAGCGACAAAGACCAAAAATAATTGCCGCCTTTAACAGTATTAAAAGCAACGAAAATCCAAGAATAATTTCAACACTTTCATAAATCGCTACAATATCAATATTCATACCTACGGTCATAAAGAAAAGCCCCATCAGCAAATCTTTAAACGGCATAATACAGTCTTCCACCTGATGCTGATACTGTGTTTCAGCTACCAAAAGCCCCGCAATAAACGCACCAAGCGCTAGCGAAAGCCCCAGATACTCTGTTACCATCGAAACACCAAGCACCACCAATAATGTTGTGGCAATAAACAGTTCATTACTCTTTGCAGATGCAACCAGTTGGAAAAAGGGACGCAGCAGCACTCGCCCTAAAAAGAAGATTACAAACATCGCTACAAATGCCTTACCCACGGCACCGGTTAGTGCAAGACCAATATTTTCAACATTGCTTGTTGCAAGCAATGGTACTAACACCAACAAAGGTACTACCGCAAAATCTTGGAGTAAAAGATTTGCAAGTGAAATACGCCCCACTTGCGTGGACTGAGCACCATTATCGGCAATTACCCTGAGCACAATCGCCGTTGATGAAAGTGCTAGCGCACCGCCAATCACCAACGATGCAGCAACACTTAGCCCCAACACAAAGGCGATACCACCAACTAAAAGCGATGTTATCAATACCTGAAGCGAACCAAAACCAAACACATGCCAGCGCATTGCCATCAGACGGTCAATCGTCAGTTCCAAACCAATAGCAAATAACAGAAACACCACTCCCAACTTGGCAAACACACCAAAGTCATCACCATTCACATAACCAAAACCATTTTGGCCTATGAGTGTTCCGGCAACTAAATAACCTAACACAGGGCTAAGATGCATGCGCTTAAACACCGCCACAACAACCACCGCCGCACAAAGCAACAACACCACTTCACTAAAAACGCATGCATAAA
>CAYGPX010000133.1:0-4785 GCA_964351935.1 uncultured Rickettsiales bacterium
CTACCCCATCTCCACTGCCCTATTTTGCGTAGCAATAGCTTGTGCTGTTTTATGCTCCTTTAACTGAACGGAAAGCGTAGGCAACAGCGCTGTTCCAATAGCCGTCCCAATCAGTGCGAGCGGAAATTGTGCTAACCTATCGGCATAATAAAGATAGGATACTGCACCGGGCACAAGTGTTGTTGCAATCACGGTATTCACCCACACGTTCAATTGCATAACTCCGCCACCCACAATACCTGGCCCCATCCGCTTAAGTAGCGTTTTTATTTCTTGATCCAATTTAGGAAGCTTTAACGATAGCGACAATCCCACACGTTTAAGTGCAAGAAGCATCACAAACCATTGCAAAATTCCAGCAACAAATACTGCATATGCCATCGCATGTACGGGAGTTTGAGTTTTTGTAGAAAAGAAAAACAATCCAACAATCATCGAGCTACTCAGCAGCATCGGCACCGCCGCTGCAACTGCAAATCTACCAAAACTTTGCATCACACCACAGCAAAGCGCAACCAGCGAAATAAACAACAGGTACGGAAACATAATGCGCCCAAGTAAAACTACCAGCTCAAATTGCGCAGCATCATCTGCAAAGCCGGGTGCAAGCAACAGCATCACTGCGGGCATACACCATTCAACTAACACAACTACAACCAGCAACACCATAAACATTAAACCCATAGATTTTTGGGCAAACTCGATGGCCTTCTCTTTTCCTTCAACAGAAAGTTTTCCCGAAAAAAGCGGTACAAATGCTGCGTTAAATGCACCTTCTGCTGAAATCTGACGAAAGAAATTTGGCAGCCTAAAGGCCACAAAGAAAGCATCTGTTAATGGTCCTGCACCTGCATAAGCTGCAATCATTACATCACGCACATAACCTAATATGCGCGAACCGAGTGTAAAACCACTCACCGTAAAAGCTGAACGAAACAACGACATGGTTGACAGATTCTCCTTAAGACTTGATGATGACATCGAATCAAGATTGTAGTGCGCTGACTTTTAAGGTATCTAGTTGAAAAACTTCCATTTAGCTACAATTTAGCGCGGATAATTTTATCCTTTAAAAGCAACCGCTGCACTGACTCCTACAGGAATTTTTTATTTAACACAATGTTGAAGACACAAAGGCACGAGTTGAAATTATGATAATTGGCTTATCTATCATCGGCGGCATGCTCCTACTTTTCTTTGGAGGAGAAATACTCATCAGAGGCGCTGTTGCCCTAGCACGCATTTTGGGCCTTTCACCTTTGGTCATAGGGCTTACCATTGTTGCCTACGGCACATCCATGCCTGAACTTGTTGTGGCTGTAAAAGCGATCAACAATAACTTCGATGGGTTGGTGCTTGGTAATTCTATTGGCAGTAACCTTGCTAACTTTCTTCTAGTACTTGGCCTGACTGCATTCATTTATCCGCTAAAGTCCGATAAGCGACTGGTAAATTTGGATATGGTATTTTTGTTTTCATTAACGCTTTGTTTCTTCTTATTTTCGCTTTCCGGAATCATTAGCACAAGTGCATCGGTCATATTTCTTTTAAGTATTGTTATCTATACTTACGTTACATTCCGTTCTGCAAAACAAGAAGACTCTGGCATTGCACAGCATCAAACCGAAGAAATTGAAGAGCAGCTTAATGTTGCTTTACCATTACCACTTGCCATTCTTGCGGTATTAGCAGGTGTAGGGCTTTTAGTCCTTGGTGCAGACTTATTCATTGATGGAGCAGTTGAAGGAGCGCGTTTAATCGGTGTATCTGAAACCACTATCGGCTTAACACTGGTTGCTTTTGGCACAAGTGCACCAGAGCTTGCAACTAGCATTGTTGCTGCTTTTCGCAAACATAGTGATATTGCACTGGGTAATGTGGTAGGAAGTAATATATTTAATATTGCGGCTATTTTAGGGGTTTCAGGATTAATTTCACCGCTCTCTATTGATAGCAAACTGCTTATTTTTGATATTCCACTGCTATTAATCACTACCATCGGCGTATTAATCCTGCTAAAACACTCTCACCAAATAAGTCGCCGCGCGGGTTTAATGTTTTGCATTGCATATTCAGCCTACATTGCGGCGCAGGCATATTTTTAATTGGAGTATTAAGAACAACAATGGCTATCTTCCCTTTAAAACTTTTTCCAGACAATACGCATATCGATTTTATCGGAAAGCGTAACATTGCATTCTTACTGTCTTCACTAGGTATTATCCTTACCATCGTCTTACTTTTTACACGAGGCATTAACTTCGGTATCGATTTTACTGGCGGTATACTCATTGAAGCCGGCTTTGAACAAGCACAAGAGCTTTCAGGCATAAGAGAACAACTAAACAACAATATTGAAGGCGATGTATCATTGCAGCATTTTGGCAGTGACGAGGTTGTTCTCATTCGCATCGGTCAAAAAGATGGTAGCGAAGCAGAACGCCTTAAAAACATTGAAACCACAAAAACCGTACTTAACAACTACGTAAGCGGCAATATAGACTACCGAAAGGTAGAATATGTTGGGCCAAAAGTGGGAGGCGAATTGATTGAAGCAGGTGCCATTTCACTCCTACTTTCTCTGGTTGCTATCATGCTCTATATCTGGTTTCGTTTTGAATGGCAATTTGGCATTGGTGCTATTGTAGCCTTGTTTCATGACACAATTCTAACCATTGGTTTTTTTAGCCTTACGCAGCTAGAATTCAACCTTGCTTCCGTGGCTGCATTGCTAACGATTGTGGGTTATTCTATCAACGATACCGTGGTAGTATTTGATCGCGTAAGGGAAAATTTGCGCCGTTATAAAAAAATGCCTTTACCTGAGCTGCTCAATTTAAGCACTAATAACACGCTCTCACGCACTATCCTTACCGCAGGAAGTACCATCCTAGCATTATTTGCGTTGGTATATTTTGGTGGCGCCATCGTGCAAAGCTTTAGTCTTTCAGCTTTATTTGGCATTGTTGTGGGAACATATTCCTCCATTTATATTGCCTCTCCAATTCTTATCTTCACCTCGATTCGCCAAGCTGATGAACCCAACACTGCTACGTCCTAATCCAAGCGTCAGGAGGCGGAATCATGCCTGAAGTGATTTCTGTTAATGGCCATACATGCCCTGAAGCGGCACAGCAGGCAGTGATTGCACTTGGCAATTTTGATGGCATTCATTTAGGACATCAAGCGGTAATCGGCGCAGCTGTGGAACGAGCAAAGCAGGCTGAAAAACCTTCTGCCATTTTAACATTTGAACCTCACCCTATGAGTGTTTTTACTAGCAAAGAAGCCGCAGAGTTTCGTTTAAGCGACACCAAAAGCAAGGCGGCATTGCTAGCACCTCTTGGTGTGGATTATTTATTTGAAGTGCCATTTAACGAGGCATTATTTACGCGCACTGCGGCTGAGTTTGTATCCGATATTCTGGTAAGCAGATTCAACATCCACAGCGCTGTATGTGGAAGTGACTTTGTATTTGGCTACAAGCGCAGTGGTGACGCCACCACGCTTGCCACACTTGGAAAAAAATATGGCTTTGGTTTTGAATCTATCACACCCATCGGTCAGCAGAGTGAGATTTTTTCTTCGTCTTTAATTCGTGCTGCTCTTAAAAGTGGTAACATTGCAAAAGCAACTGCTATTCTTGGACATTACCACCTTTTGCATGGATCTGTCGCACATGGCGACAAGCGAGGCAGAACAATTGGTTTTCCTACCGCCAATATTGAACTAAAAGATTTTATGCCGCCTGCCATTGGCGTTTATGCCGGCCTTGTAAGAATACAAGATCAACAAAAACGATACCCTGCTGTCATGAACCTTGGCCTGCGCCCCACATTTTCAAAAAAGAACCTCTTGCTGGAAGTACATCTACTCGATAATCATGAGCACTCTCTTTATGATAAAGAGCTTTGGATAGAGTTGGTCGACTATCTTCGCCCTGAGCAGAAATTTGATGGTATTGATGCACTTAAAAAACAGATTGCGGTAGATGCCACACATGCAAAAAACATATTAGCGGAGCTAACCAAATGAAACAGCCTTTTACACTTGGTGTTGCCGTAGCTTTTGTTACAACAATTCTCGATCAGGTTACAAAATATGGCTTCTTTGCACTTGTAGAAAAACATCATAATTTCATTGAAGTTCTACCATTCTTTAATCTCGTGAAAGTGTATAATACAGGTGTAAGCTTTGGCATTGGTGGCAATATGGAATACAGCCACTTGTTTTTCTCTATACTTGCACTATCTATTACTGCTGTATTACTATATTGGTTATGGAAAGAAACACACCGCCTGAGTGCCATCGCCTTTGGATTAATTATTGGTGGTGCTATAGGCAATGTGACAGACAGGATATTGATAGGCGCAGTGATGGATTTTCTAGACTTCCATGCGTTTGGCTATCACTGGCCGGCATTTAATCTGGCTGATAGCACAATTTTTATCGGGGTAGCGCTGCTAATTCTATTCCCCGGTGGTAAAGAAAAAAATGAAAAGGAATAAGCGTTATGTCATTTAAGCTAAAAACTATCTCTGCGATGCTTTGCTTTGGCGTACTAAGTGCATGCAGTGGTAATGTTAAGGACACATTGGGTTTGAAAAAAGAAGCGCCTGATGAATTTAAAGTCGTTTCAAATCAGCCACTCAGTGTACCACCAGATTTTCGTTTAATACAACCAAGCCCTGGGGCAAAACGCCCACAAGTTGTTGATCTTGATAAGCAAGCTGAAACACTCGTCTTTGGTGATACCTCCACCCAAAACTCCAGTCAAAATAGCAG
>CAYGPX010000134.1:0-4779 GCA_964351935.1 uncultured Rickettsiales bacterium
GCCTTGCGCGTTCCTGGAGTCACACCTGCAGCCGTTACCGCTATCGCTGTGGCCTTACGCACCGTCGAGCGTAAAAAGGAGAAACAAATACATCGTGATAAAATTGCTAAGAATCGATTAGCACATGAAGCGGCGGGTTCACATGGTTCCTAGCGTTATTGAAAACTATCTTTTATCTTTACCTAATGTTTCACGTGAAACACTCACTCGGTGGGAGCGCTATGTTGAGGCACTTTTAAAGTGGAATAAGCGCATTAACCTTATTGGTCCATTGACTGAACAGGACGTATGGGAACGGCATATTTTGGATTGCGCCCAGCTTCTTAAACACCTACCTGAGAACACTGAAACTATCAGCGATTTTGGCACAGGCGGAGGCCTTCCAGGGCTAATTTTAGCATTGAGCGGCAATTACAATATGCATTTAGTTGAAAGCAACCGTAAGAAGACTGCCTTCTTACACAGCATAGCCCCACAAGCCGTTGGAAAGGTTGCAATTCATGACCAACGTATTGAGAAACTTAGGGCATGGAATAGCGATGTTATTACCGCAAGAGCCCTTGCGCCGATGAACGAATTGCTTATTTTACTTGAGCAATTTACACAGAAAACTAAATTAGCCCTTTTCTTAAAAGGTCAAAATGTAGTAGAAGAGATAGAAGAGGCCACTAGATATTGGGATTTCGAAGCAAAACTTCACCCCAGCATCACTAATAGTGAAAGTGTTATTGTGGCCATGACCCGCATCAAACGGAGAGCATTATGAGCCCATCAGATTTTTCATCTTCATGCCGGATTATTTCCGTTGCGAATCAAAAGGGCGGTGTTGGCAAAACAACTACTGCCGTAAATCTTGCTACAGCACTTGCAGCCGTGAAGAAGCGCGTTTTGTTGGTTGATTTAGACCCTCAAGGCAATGCTAGCACTGGGCTTGGTATTAATCCGGAGCAACGCGATCGCTCGATCTATGATGTGTTGATCGACGAAATGCCAGCAGCAGATGCTGTTGTTTCAAGTGCTGTTCCCGGGCTTTTTGTGCTCCCTGCTACGGTCGATTTATCGGGCGCTGAAGTAGAGCTTACCACCGCCATGCGTCGCGAGTTTATTCTTCAGGAATCGCTAAAAGTCATTTCAAAAGACTATGATTATATTTTAATCGATTGCCCACCTTCACTCGGGCTTCTAACTTTAAATGCGCTCGTTGCATCTGATTCCGTGCTAATACCACTTCAGTGTGAATTTTATGCGCTTGAGGGCTTAAGCCACTTGCTGCGTACCATCGAAATGATACGTAGAAAACTTAATCCCGAACTGGATATTTACGGTGTAGTTCTTACCATGTATGACCGCCGCAACAACCTGACGGAGCAAGTAGAAGGCGATGTGCGCGAATGCTTGGGTGAGAAAGTGTTTAACACGGTTATTCCTCGCAATGTCCGCATTTCTGAAGCGCCATCGCATGGCAAGCCAGCCCTGCTTTACGATCACCGCTGCACCGGCGCGCTCGCTTACATGATGCTGGCCAAAGAAATCTTAAAACGTGAAAAAACCCAAAACTTGGCATTAGCATCATTGCATGCAGCACAACAGCCAGAACCAGCATTAGCATAATTAAAGGGGATTAAGACAGATGAGCGACAATAACAACAAACAAAAACGTGCTTTAGGGCGTGGGCTTTCAGCATTAATGGGTGATTTTCAATTAGATGATGCTAGCGATGCTACGAAATCAACCGCAAGAACAAACTCTTCAACCCTGCCTGTAACGCAGCTTCGCCCCGGGCGCTTTCAGCCACGCCGTCATTTTGATGATGCAGCACTAGAAGAGTTAAGCGAATCAATCAGCAATAATGGCCTGTTGCAGCCTATTATCGTTCGCCATTTAGAAGCAAGCAGCTATGAAATTATCGCAGGTGAACGTCGTTGGCGCGCCTCCAAAGCTGCCGGCCTTAATGAAGTGCCTGTCATTATTTATGATTTAGATGATAAGCAGGCCTTAGCCGTTGCTCTACTTGAAAATATTCAACGTGAAAATCTCTCTCCTATTGAAGAAGCAGAGGGCTATCAACGCCTGATGAAAGAGTTTGAATATACACAAGAAGTTTTAGCACGCGAGCTTGGAAAAAGCCGAAGCCACGTAGCTAACTTACTGCGCCTGTTAACCCTTCCAGAAGACGTAAAGAAGCGTATTGCCATTGGTGATTTAAGCATGGGCCATGCCGGCGCCCTTATTGGAAAAGACGATGCCGCTGAACTTGCTGCGCATATTATCGAAAAGCGACTGAGCGTAAGACAAGCCGAAAAACTGGCGAAAGGTTGGGGCTCACGTAAGAACAAAAATAGCACTCCTGCACCAAGCACCCCTTCTGCAAACGATACGCAGTTTGTCAGCTTCCATGCAGCTTCTAATGCTCAAGTACAAGAAAAAGACCCTGATATTTTAGTGCTTGAAACCACCCTCACGGAACAAATTGGCGTGCGCGTAGAAATTGAAGAGGCTGTTTCAGATGCCGGTGGCAGCGGTCGCGTAGCACTTTACTTCGATACACTGGAAGAGTTGGATCGCATTTTCCAACATTTACAGAAGCGTGAAGTTGAACGCACACCAAGAATTCGCCCACTATCCCTCTAGAGAGTCGGGCTATTTGAGAGAACCTGTTCTTTCATATGAAACATTATAAAGCGAGCGAGTAGGGATGTATGACGCAGCGCCCCCTTCAAAAGAAGGGTACATAACCGTATCACAAAACCCTGAGCATAGCATTTATTGGCAAGAATATGGCGTGCCCGAAGGGCAACCAGTTTTGGTGCTGCATGGAGGCCCAGGCAGTGGCGCGATGACAGATCAAGCGCGGCTGTTTGACCCTTCTCACTATCGCATTATTATGTTTGATCAACGCGGCGCTGGCAAAAGCACTCCGCATGCAACACTTCAAGCTAACACCACCAAGCACTTAATTGCTGATATTAATCAGATTCGCGATGCATTGAATATCGATGGAAAAATGCATCTTTTTGGTGGCAGTTGGGGTAGTACCTTGGCACTCGCTTATGCCATCCAATACCCTCAAAATGTTAAATCCATCATAGTTTACGGCGTTTTTCTTGGCCGGAAAGATGATATCGATGCTTTTTATCAGGGCAATGCGGCAACACCAAATGCTACCTTAAAAGCAGGAACGGTACAGCATGACTTAGCGCATGAATGGAGCCGTTATGTGGAGTTTATTCCTAAAAGCGAACGTGGCGACATGATAGAAGCCTATCACAAGTTTCTTACCTCGGATAATGATGCAATACGTTTAAAAGCAGCACAACACTGGAATCGCTGGGAAAGGGCGACATCCAAGCGCATCTATGATGAAGAAAGCGTCGCTATAGAGCCTGAGGATGCCTATGCGCTTGCCCATGCACGGATGGAAAATCATTATTTTAGGCATGGGCTCTTCTTAAGTGAAGACAACAGCAGAGAACAAAATTACATTCTGGAACACGCAGAAAATTTAGCCAATATTCCGTTGGCAATCATTCAAGGGGCGCATGATAAAGTATGCCCTCCTGTGCAAGCGTACGCACTCTATAACACACTAATAAAGCTATCACATAAACACCAACCAACTCTAAAGCTGATTGAAACAGCAGGCCATACGATGCGCGACCCGGGCATGATTGATGCGCTTATCGAAGCCGCCGACGCATTCAAGATACTTTAAACGAGAGTAGAAGCTTAAGCCGCCATTTTTCCTAGTTTTAATAATATCCGCGAAAGCAGAAGTTCGTTCATTGCGCCTGTTTTCTTGCATTCACCTTCGGCTTGATGCAACGCAGAGAGCGCCACATTCAAACGAGGCAAAGACCATTTTGAGAGATGCTGCTGATAGAGCGGCTTTAGTTTAAAAAACACAGGCGGACGCTGCGCATCAATCACTTGGCCAATGTTTTTACCACTATCGGCCATCTCGGCACGCATTTCATAAAGTTTAGAAAAATAGTTGATGAGCGCACGCAACATCGCAATGGCTGGCATGCCTTCCTGCATCATCTGTTCGGCTTCTCTTTGCGCCTTTTGCAATAAGCCTGAAGCCGTATGCGTGCAGATATCCTGCAATGAAAGCTCTACCATGCCAGCGGCCGATGCTTCAATATCCACTGCCGTTATTTGCTTTTTATCACCGCAATAGAGCATAAGTTTTTCTAATTCGCTTTTAAGCAGTAAGTGATTTCCGTAGAAGGCCTGACGGATGGTTTGTAAGGCTTGCCCATCAATTTGATAGCCACCTTCACGCAAGAAGCTGCTTGCAAATTGGGTGATATCACGCTCTTCTTCGCGGTAGCACGGAATGGCCACGGCAAGCTTGCCTTTCTCAAACGCCTTGCGCAGACCAGAGGTGGCAGGCAAATCTGCGCCTATCACAATCACGTAGTTTTCTACATCTTGCTCTAAAACAGCGCTTAAAGGCTCAGGAATCGCCGCACCAACATCAAGGATTCTAATAAGTTTTTTACCACCAAAAAAACTATAGGCATTTAGCTCGTCTGCAAGCCACGCGGGATCGTCTTTAAGTCGATCTGCATCTACGGTAACATATTGCAACGGATCTTTCAGTGAATCTTCTCCCATCAGCACTTTTGCAATCTGCTGCGCGCGCTCAGAAGCAAGCCCTGCATCTGGCCCATAGATTAAAAAGAAACGACATTCCGGAAATGGCTTTTTTAGAAAGTTGGCAATATCTTTTGTGGCAAGTTTCATGGGCTAATGCAAATGTGTTAGTGTTACTG
>CAYGPX010000135.1:0-4777 GCA_964351935.1 uncultured Rickettsiales bacterium
AGGGCCAGCGCCGATGACAAGAATGGATTTGATATCAGTACGTTTTGGCATGTCTCTACTCGTTTACTATTATGGTTAGTGGCATCAACAGTGTGTGCTGATAAATCTAGGCCTTTTTCTTACTTTTGCCCTTATCATGGTGATCTTCCATCAGGGTAATAAACCGTTTAAATAAATAAGCACTATCTTTAGGGCCGGGGGATGCTTCAGGGTGATATTGTACGGTGAAAACAGGATGTGTTTTCGAGCGTATTCCTTCAACTGTTCCATCAAACAAAGAGCGGTGAGATACTTCAACATCGTTAGGTAGCTGTTGATCACACACTACGAAACCATGATTTTGGCTAGTGATTTCTACCTTCTTGGTCTTTAAATCTTGTACGGGATGGTTGCTTCCGCGGTGCCCTTGTACCATTTTCTTTGTTTCGCAGCCAAGTGCGAGTGCAAGCAGTTGGTGGCCAAGGCAAATGCCAAACATAGGAATGTTTGCTTCAATGAGTTTGCGTAATTCAGGCAGCGCATATTCGCCTGTGGCTGCCGGATCTCCCGGGCCATTAGATAGAAAGATGCCATCTGGCTTATGCTTTAAGATATCAGCAGCAGCTGTTTTTGCCGGCACAACTGTAACATCGCAGCCTACTTCAGCTAGTGAACGTAAAATATTAAGCTTAGCGCCATAATCAATCGCAACCACTTTAAATTTTGGCTTGGTATTGTTGTTATAGCAGTTTTCTTTCTCATTCCACGCGCCAATTTTCCAGCTATGTGTACGAGTGCTCGAGACACCAGATGCAAGCTCCATTCCTTTCATAGAAGGGTGTACTTCAGCTAGTTTTTGTAAGCGAGTAATATCGAGATCGCGTTGTTTATCAAAGTAGCAAATCGCCACATTCTGCGCGCCATGTTTACGAATAAAACGGGTGATGGCGCGTGTATCAACGCCGCATATGCCTGTTAATTTTTTGGCAATTAACCAGCTGTTTAAAGATTCAGTTGCACGAAAATTTGAAGGGGATGTTATGTTTTCTCGAATAATTAGTCCACGCGCTGCAGGTGCGCCAGATTCCATATCGTTGCTGTTGGCGCCAACATTGCCAATATGCGGAAAGGTGAAAGTGATGATTTGTCCAGCATAGGAAAGATCAGTTAATACTTCCTGATAGCCTGTAAGTCCGGTGTTGAAGCAAATTTCTCCGACAGCAATGCCTTTTTCGCCTACGCCTTGGCCAAAAAAGACCGTGCCATCTGCAAATACCAGTGCTGCGGTTGCATGCTGAGGTATAGGCTGGCCTGATGCGGTCATGGTACAAAAATCCCTTAAATTTTTAGTATGATACTTTAAGAGCTTGCCAGTGACTCCCTGCCTTCGGGCAAACTCCGCGGAATATATGGAATTGTGGGGGGGCTGTCAATAGCTAAAGGGTATAAAAAGACAAGCAATGTAGGAACTGTTTGTCTCATTAAGAAAAACTTAGTAACGCTTGAAAGGGTGGTGGATAAGCGATATATGAGAAGTGAAATATTATTTTACAGGAGGTGCATATGGTTACTGCATTAATAAAAAAAGTGTTGGCGGTTTTTTCTTTAGTTATGGTGCTGGCCGCATGTAATACTTTTGAAGGGCTTGGGCGCGATATTCAGAAAGCCGGTCAACATCTTGAGCAGGCCGCAGAAAAGCAAGGCACTTCCGACTAACAGTATCAGGTTTAATTGCGCTAAGGGAGCAATTTACGCTTATTGCTTGAGCGTGTTGCCATGAACAATAGTACGAGCGTTGCTAAATAAAATGCAATTTGAATGCCCATAGGGCGATCTGAATAGCCAAAAAGCGCATGTAGAACCTGTCCGATAATTCCATCCTGACTTATAATGCTGCTGCTGTTCCATGCGGTTGCTGTCCAGAAGGTGAGTACATCCGCTGCAACCAGATATTTTGCGCCACTGGCAGCCATTCCGGCGGCTAAAAAGATTAAAAGCCAACTTGTTACGCCAAAAATATGTTTCGGAGAAATTTGTAGTAAACCAAGATAGAGCATTGTGCCAATGGTTGCGCCACCAATAAGTCCGATGGTGCTACCAAGAATAACAGAGGAAACATCGGTGCCTGAAGCAAGAATCCCGTGTGTGAAGAGGATGATTTCAGAGCCCTCTCTTAGGCCAGTGATGGCAATTACAACAGCAAGCGAATACATAGGTAGGCTGCCATCGCCTATCTTTTGGCTGACGTTGCGTAAGTGAGCGCTAAGCTCTTTGGCATGCGTTGCCATCCACATTACTGTCCATGCAATAAGGGCAGTGGCTGCAAATAAAATGATGGCATTGAAAAGCTCTTGTCCAAGCCCTTCTGCAAGGTTGGAAATTTCGTTAGCAAAAAAGGCTACTACTGCTGAGCCTGCTACACTTGCTAAAATACCTGAAATAATCCACTTTCCTCGTCCTTCTAATCCACGCGTGGCAGCGCCGATTACGCCCAGAATAAGAGCAATTTCAAGAATTTCACGGAAAACAATAATAGCTGAAGCAAGCATAATAGGAACCTACAGTTAGTTAATAATTATTCGGCAATGATGATACCTTGAGCGGTTTCTGGGTTAAATTCACCAAAGTAGGTGTACTTACCTGGTTCTAGTGGCCCAATAAAAACAGTGGCCTTACTGTTGCCACTGATTATTTTTTCCCTGTGAAGCTCATGGCTTTCAAACTCTTCTGCAGTGGTGTCTTGGTTGTCTATTACCAATTTAACTTTTTGTCCTGCAGGAACAGTTAGTGTTTCAGGGGAAAATTTATGCTCTTTTATTACGATTGTGAAGCTAGGTTTCTCTGAAGCATAAGCTTGGTTGCTAGCTGTAGCTAGGCATATCAAGAGTGTAAAGAAGCATATGTTGAAACGAAGCATTTTAAGTATCTCCCAAGAAGCATTTTCATTTAGGCTAATAAAAGTGAATAGTAATAATAATCATTCTCAGGTAAAAAATCAAGGTTTTTATAGCGGAGTGTTACATGGGAAGTAAATATCGTGAAAGACTTGAACTGATTCTGCTGGCGTGCAGGAGAGGTATGTAATATATATGCCTTGACGTGAAAAAAAATGAATTGTAATAAAACTGTAACATTTCCATGCTACTATGGTTTTTGGAAACGAGCTTCTTTGTTAATTGGAAGTTTTAGGTTTGGGTAACGATTAGGAGAAAGACAATGATTCTACAATATACAAAACTTTTAAGTACTCACTTGGCGGCGAAAGATTATACGTCTGCAATGTGGGTTTTAACACTTTTTGGTGCGTGCGTTCTTGCAATGACACCGGAACTTTCATTTGCACAAAATGCTATTGAAAATACAGTCTGTGCAATTGTTGATCAATTAGCGGGTCCTGTTGGTCGTGCTATTGCTGCTGTAGCGGTTATCTTCCTTGGTTTCTCACTCTTTATGGGTAAAGTGACTTGGGGTTTGGCGCTTGCGCTTGGTATTGGTATTGCCGCTATTTTCGGTGCCCCTGAAATTGTAGAGCTATTAGGTGGTGGCGGTGAAGCTTGTAACGCTTCAACATAATATTAATATAAATTGGTTGGTGTGTTATTATATGTTCACCAAAATTTATGATTACTGAAATTTAAGGGAGCCCACTTCGCTGATAGTGGGCTTCTTTGTTTTTTAGGTTGTTATGTTAGGATAGGGTCATGCTTAATTTTCTTAAAAAATCAAATGCAAAATCCGGTTTAGCACTTGTAGAGCCGGCGGCTGACTTTATTCCTTATGCTTGCCATTATTCTCCAGAAACAATTCTGAGTAAAAACGGTGAGTTAATGCAAGTCATAAAAGTCACTGGTTTTTCACAAGAGCAAATTGGAGCAAAACAAGGTAACTTAAGAGCTGAGATAAGACGAGCATTGCAAGAGCATATTCCAGATGGAAGTTATGCCATCTGGCTTCACACGATTAGAAGAAAAAAGAATATCGCTTTATCGGGGAGCTCGGTACTTGAAATTCCTAAAAAAATTAAAGACGAATGGGAAGAAAAACATCGGTGGAAAGAATCTTACATTAACGAGGTTTACCTTACTGTAATCAAAGATGGTGCAGCAATAAAATTTAAGGGAATAAAAAGTTTAATTCATACTATCTCAGCAAAACATTTAAAGCGTTGGCATGCAAAATACCTCATCTCAGCAGAAAAAGAACTCAGTAATGTGGTTAATGACATAGTGAAGGTGTTGGAGCCGTTTGGTGTTGCAAAGTTGGGAATCCAACGGGTTGGTCAGACATACTACTCGGAACCTATGCGGTTTTTTTCGAAAATACTAAGTTTGGCAGATGCGAGTATCCCTCTTTCTCCTGTAAATTTATCACAGCATTTAGCTTCCTATAAGATTGCATTTGGATTTAACGTATTAGAAGTGATTAGCCAAGCAGGTAAGCGCTTTGCATCTATTTTTACCCTTAAGGAATATCACGAACTTTCAATTTCAGCGCTAGATAAATTCTTGCAAATGCCGCAGGAGTTCATCGTAACACAAACCTTAGACTTCATTAATAGTAAGCGTGCCTTGGAGCATTACTATGATCAGGCAAAAGTATTGCATGCAAGCAGGGATGAGGCGTTTTATGAAAATAGTGGTTTGAAAGATATTCTAGAAAATGGTCTGGGGCGGCCAACGTCATTCGGTGAAAGTCAAATGACAATTATGCTTCTAAATAGTGATTTAGAAGGGCTTGAAACAGATATAGCAAAGGCATGGTCGGCTCTTTCAAAACTTGGTATGAATTCCAAGCGGCG
>CAYGPX010000136.1:0-4647 GCA_964351935.1 uncultured Rickettsiales bacterium
TCTCAAAAAAGGCAGAGATAGAAATTATGAGTACGCAAAGAATACTATTAAAATTGAAGGCGTTTGATCACAGAATTCTGGATCAGTCGACCAAGGAAATTGTTTCTACCGTGAAGCGCACCGGTGCTGGTATTAAGGGGCCTGTCCCATTGCCATTGAAGATGGAGCGTTTTACTGTGAACCGTTCGCCACACGTGGATAAAAAATCGCGTGAGCAATTTGAAATAAGAACGCACAAGCGTATGATGATTATTGATCCTACCCCGCAGACCGTTGATGCTTTGATGAAGCTGGACCTTGCTGCTGGGGTGGAAGTGGAAATTAAGCTTGAGGAGGCCGCGTAACATGAGAACGGGTGTCGTCGCAAAAAAGCTAGGCATGAGCCGCTACTACAGTGTAAATGGTGATCATATCCCTGTTACATTGTTGCAGATGGATGGATGCACGGTGGTAGCGCAAAAAACTGAAGAGACAGATGGCTACAATGCTATTCAGCTTGGTTTTGGTGCTGTTAAAGTTAAAAATGTAAATAAGCCGCAACGTGGCCATTTTGCAAAAGCGAAAGTTGAGCCTCTTGCGAAGTTGGTTGAATTTCGTGTTGAAGCGGATGGTTTGGTTGCTGTGGGTGAGGAGATCTCTGTTGAGCATTTCGTGCCTGGTCAGTATGTTGATGTGGTTGGTACATCTAAGGGTAAAGGTTTCTCTGGTGTAATGAAGCGTCACAACTTCCGTGGTCTTGAGGCGTCGCATGGTGTGTCTGTTTCTCACCGTTCGCATGGTTCTACCGGTCAGTGTCAAGATCCTGGTCGTGTATTTAAAGGTAAGAAAATGGCCGGTCAGTATGGTGATGCGCGTATTACGATGCAAAATCTTGAAGTGATTGACCGTGATGAAGAAAATGGTCTGTTGATTGTTGCCGGAAATGTTCCGGGTGCAAGAGGTGGTTATGTGCTGGTGTCTGATGCGGTGAAGCGTGCGCTTCCTGCTGCTGCTCCATTCCCTGCTGGGTTAAAAAGCGCAAAGAAGAGTGAAGTGAAGGCGGAAGAAGTTTCTGCTGAGGCTGCTAAAGATGAAGCTGCTGGCGAAAACAACTAGTTTGAGAAGAAGTGATGAAAGCCAAGGTTGTAACATTA
Source organism: uncultured Rickettsiales bacterium (assembly GCA_964351935.1). GTDB lineage: Bacteria > Pseudomonadota > Alphaproteobacteria > Rickettsiales > CAYGPX01 > CAYGPX01. Next base: position 1,134 of record CAYGPX010000136.1, read on the forward strand.
GATAATAAAGCTTCAGGCGAGATATCTCTCAATGCAGAGATTTTCGGTTTACCTGAGCGTAAGGATATACTTCATCGTGTGGTGAACTGGCAGCTTGCTAAGCGTCGTGCCGGTACGCATTTGGTGAAGGGTCGTAGTGACGTTTCTGGTTCTAAAAAGAAGCCTTTTAATCAGAAGGGTACCGGTCGTGCTCGTCGTGGTACGTTGTATGGTACGCAGCACCGTGGTGGTGGTATTGTTATGGGGCCTCAAGTGCGCTCTCATGCAATCGAATTGCCAAAAAAAGTGCGTGCACTTGGCTTGAAGACTGCCTTGTCTGCTAAGCAGGCTGCGGGTGAATTGATTATTTTAAAGGACGTAGTGCTTACGTCTCCTAAGACTGCTGACCTTGCAAAGCAATTTGCGGCACTTGGTTTTTCATCAGCGTTGATTATTGATGGTGCGGAAGTGAATGTAAACTTCCTGAAAGCGCTTTCTAATCTTAAGCATGTTGATGTGCTTCCGGCGCAGGGTGCGAATGTGTATGACATTCTTCGTCATAAGAAGTTGGTGTTGACTGAAGCGGCTATCCAAAAGTTAGAGGAGCGTCTAGCATGAGTGAAGAAAAAAAGACAGCTACAAAAAGCGCAGATACTGCTGCAAAAGTAGAGAAAAAAACAGAAGCTAAAAAAGTTGCTTCTAAGAAGGTTGCAAAAGCTGCGGTTTCTCCAGCGCTGTATGATGTAATTCGTGCGCCGCTAATTACTGAGAAGTCTCAGATTGCATCTGAACAAAATAAAGTAGTTTTCCGCATTGCGCCTGAAGCAACTAAATTGCAAGTGAAGCAAGCAGTTGCCGGTATCTTTGGTGTGGATGTGTTGAAAGTGAATGTTGTAAATACACGCGGTAAAGAGAAGCGTTTCAAAGGCATTAAAGGTCGTCGTAATGATACCAGAAAAGCAATCGTGACGTTGAAAGAAGGTCAAAATATTGATATTGCTTCAGCGAGCATTAAATAAGTTTAGGGATTTCGTATCATGGCTTTAAAGAAATTTAATCCGACTACACCTTCACAGCGCCAACTGGTGTTGATTGATCGTTCCGAATTGTGGAAGGGTGCGCCGGTTAAGAAGCTGACTGAAGGTCAGTCTAGAAATGGTGGTCGTAACAATAGCGGTCACATTACCTCTCGCCATATTGGTGGTGGTCATAAGCAGCGCTATCGTCTGGTTGACTTTAAGCGTCGTACGGAAGGTCAGGCTACGGTTGAGCGTTTAGAGTACGATCCTAATCGTACCGCGTTCTTGGCTCTTATTCGCTACAATAAAGGTGGTGAGCTTGCTTATATTATTGCACCTCAGCGCCTTTCAATTGGTGATATTGTTGAGTCGGGTGTGAATGCTGATATTCGTCCGGGTAATGCGCTGCCATTGCAGTCAATCCCTGTTGGAACGATTGTGCATAATGTTGAAATGAAAGCTTTAAAAGGTGCGCAAATTGCACGTGCAGCTGGAGCTTATGCTCAGATTGTTGGTAAAGATGCTGGTTATGCCTTGCTTCGCCTGCGTTCAGGTGAGGTGCGTTTAGTGCGTGCTGAATGTTATGCAACGATTGGTGCGGTGTCAAATCCTGATCACCAAAACCAAAATGATGGTAAAGCTGGTCGTTCGCGTTGGAAAGGTCGTCGTCCGCATGTTCGTGGTGTTGCGATGAACCCGATTGATCACCCGCATGGTGGTGGTGAGGGTCGTACATCGGGTGGTCGTCATCCTGTATCACCTTGGGGTCAGAAAGCTAAAGGTAAACGTACGCGTAGTAATAAATCGACTGACAAGCTGATTGTTCGTCGTCGTTATAAGAAGTAAATAAGGAATAAATTTATGGCTCGTTCAGTCTGGAAAGGCCCGTTTGTTGATGGTTATCTGCTTAAGAAGGCGGAAGCGGCTCATGCAGGTGGTCAGTTGCATAAGGTGATCAATATTTGGTCTCGTCGTTCAACCATTTTACCTCAATTTGTAGGGTTGACGTTTGGTGTATATAATGGCCGTAAGTTTATCCCTGTAGCGGTAAGCGAAGATATGGTTGGCCGTAAGTTTGGTGAATTCTCTCCTACCCGTACCTATCATGGTCACGGTGCGGATAAGAAAACAAAATAGTTAGAGCGATTTTAGAGGTTAATAGCATGGGTAAACGTGCAGCAGTAAGAAAATTGGCCGGTAATGAAGCGAGTGCAAAAGTTGTACAGATGCGTACCAGTCCTCGTAAATTGAATATCGTAGCTGATGTCATTCGTGGTTTGAGGGCAGAGCAAGCGTTAGTTCAATTGCAGTTTTCGAAAAGACGGATTGCAAAGCAAGTGCAGGACGTGTTGCGTTCAGCAATTGCAAATGCTGAAAATAACCACAACTTAGACATAGATAGTCTGGTGGTTTCGGAAGTGCGTGTTGGTAAGTCATTAGTTATGAAGCGTTTTCATGCTCGTGCACGTGGCCGTGGGGCTAAAATTTTGAAGCCTTTTTCAAACCTTGAAATCATTGTGCGTGAAAGCGAATAGGAGTTATTGCAAGTGGGTCAGAAAGTATTACCGATTGGTATTAGAGTAGGCATTAACCGTACGTGGGATTCGCGCTGGTATGCAGAAGGTGATGATTATGCGCGTTGTTTGCATGAGGATTTGCAAATTCGCTCTTACGTTAAAAAGACACTGAAGAGTGCTGGTATTAGTAAAGTTGTTGTAGAGCGCCCTGCCAAAAAACCTCGTGTGACGATTCATACATCTCGCCCTGGTGTGTTGATTGGTAAAAAAGGTGCGGATATTGAAAATGTGCGTAAAAAGCTTACGAAGCTTACTGGCTCTAATGATGTTCAGATTAATATCGTTGAAGTGCGTAAGCCGGAAATTGATTCAACGCTTGTAGCTGAATCAGTTGCTCAGCAATTAGAGAAGCGTATTTCTTTCCGTCGTGCGATGAAACGTGCGGTGCAGTCTGCACTTCGCTTAGGCGCTGAAGGAATTCGTATTAATGTATCGGGCCGTTTAGGTGGTGCAGAGATTGCACGTATGGAATGGTATCGTGAAGGTCGCGTTCCTTTGCATACACTTCGTGCAGACATAGATTATGGAACAGCAGAAGCTAATACCACCTATGGTGTGATTGGTGTAAAAGTGTGGATTTATAAAGGTGATATTTTCGCCAACGATCCACTAGCTCTTGATAAAAAATTGGCAAATGCCGGAAACTAACTATCTGCTTGATAGAGGAATATTTCGATGTTAGCACCGAAAAGAACAAAATTTCGTAAGGCACATAAAGGCCGGATTCATGGTAACGCTAAGGGCGGCACGGATTTGGTATTTGGTGCATTTGGTTTAAAAGCAGTTGAGCCTGAGCGTATTACAGCGCGTCAGATTGAAGCGGCTCGTCGTGCAGCAACGCGTGCGATGAAACGTGCGGGACGTATGTGGATTCGTATTTTTCCTGATGTTCCAGTATCAAGTAAGCCAGCTGAAGTGCGGATGGGTAAAGGTAAAGGT
>CAYGPX010000137.1:0-4581 GCA_964351935.1 uncultured Rickettsiales bacterium
AAATAACGCACATCTAATATCAAGGTTTTACTAGAAAAACACGGTGATGTGATATTAACCACCTCTGGCATAAAATAAGCGTTCCAAACTGCCGTAGGAAGAGTTTACTTGACTTCGCCCAGCTCTTGCCCTAAACGGTACTCGTCAAAATCCTAAAAACAGAATCGAGTATTGCCCGTGAGTGTAGCATTTTTAAGTCGCAAAGGTGACTTCTATTTTACCAGTGAATCCGTTGCTGAAGGCCACCCAGACAAGGTCTGCGACCAAATTTCCGATGCAATTGTTGATGCGCATCTCGCACAGGATCCCAATGCAAGACTTGCAATCGAGACATTGGCAACTACTGATAAAGTGGTTATTGCTGGTGAGTATCGCTCAAAAGCAAATATCAGCAACAGCGATATGGAAGCAATCGCGCGTAAGGTTATCAAGCGCATTGGTTACGAGCAGAAAGGCTTCCACTGGAAAACGGCGAGTATTGATATTTTGCTACACGAACAATCACCTGAAATTGCACAAGGGGTGGATGCTTCTGAAAATAAAGATGAAGGTGCTGGTGACCAAGGCATCATGTTTGGCTATGCTTGCAACCAAACCGAGAGCTATATGCCTGCGGCCCTACACTATTCACATGAAATTTTGAAGAAACTTGCCGATGCACGCCATAGCGGTGAGCTACAAGATAAATTAGGGCCTGATGCAAAGTCACAAATTACCCTGCTTTACCGCGACGGAAAAGCTATAAAGGCCGAAGCAATCGTGCTTTCTACCCAACATAAAGATGGATTATCGCAAGCCGATGTGCGTGAGATTGTCACACCTTATATTAAACAAGCACTACCTGAAGGCTGGATGTGTGACGATGATAAGCTGTTGGTCAATCCTACTGGAAAGTTTGTCATTGGTGGCCCTGATGGTGATTGTGGCCTCACCGGTCGTAAGATTATTGTTGATAGCTATGGTGGCGCCGCTCCACATGGTGGTGGCGCATTTTCTGGCAAAGATCCCAGCAAAGTAGATCGCAGTGCCGCCTATGCTGCCAGATATCTTGCAAAGAATGTTGTTGCTGCTGGGCTTGCTGAAGAGTGCACCATACAAATTGCTTATGCTATTGGCGTTTCAAGGCCGGTTGCATTTTATGTCAGCACTCATAATACGTCAAACATAGATGAATCTGTACTTTCTGATGCACTCCAGTCATTAGTGGATTTAAGCCCGCGTGGTATTCGCACCCATTTAAAACTAAACCGTCCTATCTATGAAAAATCAGCAGCCTATGGCCACTTTGGCCGAGAGCCGCTTGAAGATGGTCACTTTAGCTGGGAAAGAACAGACTTAGTGGATGCGCTGAAGAAGCGTTTTAAAGCGTAGCAAGCGGCACGACTCTCAAGGGTTGGATTATGTCATCAGCACAGCCTAACTCTACCATACGTTCCTTTGGCAGAAAGCAAGGGCGCGCTCCAAAGGGAGAACGGCAAGTGGCGATGGAATCTCTCTTGCCTGAGTTGTCAATTGACCTTAATTTATCCTCTTTAGATACAATCGAAGCACTGTTTTCAAAACGCTTCAAGCACTACGCTATGGAAATAGGATTTGGCGCAGGCGAACATCTCCACCACCAAGCAGCATCTAACCCTAATTGGGGATTTATTGGCTGCGAGCCCTTCTTAAATGGAGTAGCAGGCTTACTTCATCAAGTTAAACAGCGCCCCATTGACAACATTCGAGTTTGGCAAGAAGATGCGCGCATTTTGCTTGAAAAACTACCCGATAGAAGCATCGACAACGTATTTATTCTCTTTCCCGATCCTTGGCCAAAAACCAAACATCATAAACGTAGACTCATCAAGAACGACCTGCTTACGGAGTTAGCCAGAGTGATGAAACCCAGCGCTTTACTTCGCATGGCAACTGATCACCATGACTATGCCGCATGGATGCTAGCGCATATCCTAAAGCACCCTTCCTTTTTATGGAATGCCACCAATAAACGTGATTGGCAGACACCTCCTAGTGACTGGGTAGCCACACGCTATCAAGAAAAAGCCCTCGCAAGCGATATTACCACCTATATTGATTGCACCCGCGTTTGAAGCAATTTCATTCCTGTGTTACACTAACAAAGCAAGTGCACGTAGTAACCTCAAAAAAGAGTAGCAACCATGACCCAGCATCACCAAAAAGGGTTTTCTCTGATTGAACTTTCGGTTGTAATCGCAATCATTGCTCTTCTTTTGGGAGGCGTAGCAGCCAGTGTGAAAGGAATTGAGAGTGCTAAAATACGTAACACTCTCGCACAAACTACTGAAATTATGGTAGCAATTGAACAATTTGAAGAGCTTTATCACTACCTTCCGGGCGACATTCCCAACGCTGGAGGCTACTGGGATACAGCATGCGATGCTACACCTGCTAACTGCAATGGTGATGGCGATTGGGTGGTAGACTATGCCTCATCTGCAACAGAGGATAACCGAGTATTTCAGCACCTCATGCTTGCAGGGCTTTACCAAGATGGCACCACCTATTCCACAAGCCTTATCCCCGGCAGCTCAATTCCTGAATCTGCTTTTAGTAATGGTGGTTTTTGGTTTGCTGACCACAATGGTTTACACGGTAGCAACGTTGCTAACGCACTTGCCCTTGCTGCGCGCGAAGATGACGACGCATTAGATGCCGGCCTTTTAGAGCCACGCACAGCCTTTGCTATGGATGAAAAACTCGATGACGGCAATGCCAGCACAGGCTATGTTCAAGCAGCCTATGGTGTTGATTTAGGCACTGGGTGCGTGAACGGTGCATGGGGTGATGCAGGAGTTTCTTATGTGCTGACCGATGAAACTAGCAGCTGCCGTTTAGCATTTATTTATAATCTAAGGCCTTAAATTATAAATCTCACACGCGTATGTAGTAAAGCTCACCACGGGTTATTTGATTTTTTCCATAATCTTCATTCCGTACCGATATGGCAAAAGCCTTGTCTGATTTGCCATTGTGATTTATGAATAGCCCTCTGCTTACTTATATGCACCCGTAGCTCAGCTGGATAGAGCATTAGATTCCGAGTCTAAAGGCCACGCGTTCGAATCGCGTCGGGTGCACCAGTTTCAGCCCATTCACACCATTGAAATGGGGCACTTGTGGGGCACTAAACCCCAAATACGCACAATAACCTTTTCATACATATTTTTCTTATGATGGATTTTCTCCATGACTAGGGCTGTTTTTATGAGCCCTCAATTACACACTGCCCCCATAGTGCCCCAAGAAGCCAAAAGCCACCAACGAAACTGGCCTCTATAAACGCTTCGAAGGCTTAAGCCAATGAGATTACAAATCCTCAGTTGTAAATAGTTGCGCTTTATAGTGTCTTTTTGTATAGTGTTGCAATCAGTTAGCAAATAAGGTTGCAGCATGGCGAACATCGAAAAACGCACCAACAGCAAAGGCACGTCTTACCGCGTAAAGGTAAGGTTAAAGGGCTTTCCTCTACAAACCGCTACGTTTGAACGCATAACCGATGCAAAAAAATGGGCTCAAGATACCGAATCAGCCATTCGTGATGGGCGCTACTTTAAAACCAGCCAAGCAAAGAAACATACGGCTGGTGAATTAATTGATAGATACATCATCAATATATTGCCCCATAAGCCCAAAAGCGTTCCCGCACAAAAGAAACAACTTGAATGGTGGAAACAAAAAATAGGCGCTTACGCCCTAGCAGATGTAACCCCTTCACTTATCACAGAATGGCGAGACAAGCTTTACGCCACACCAAAGGCAGACGGCAAGCAACGCTCAACTTCAAATGTAAATCGCTATCTTGCTGCCCTAAGTCACGCTTTAACCATTGGTGTAAATGAGTGGGAATGGCTGAATGACTCCCCCATGCGTAAAGTTTCAAAGCTTAAAGAGCCTCGCGGGCGCGTGCGCTTTCTATCCGATGCAGAACGCGATAGGCTTCTTGCTGAATGTAAGGCCAGCCGTAACCAGTATCTATACACCATTGTAATGGTTGCGATTTCTTCTGGCATGCGCTTAGGCGAAATTATGTGGCTTAAATGGGAAGATATAGACTTTACCCAAAACAAGATAACCTTACATGATACGAAAAATGGCGAAAGGCGCGTTGTGCCCATTGCATCGCATATCAAGAAGCTATTACTAGAATTATTCGAAAACAAAGGGCGGCCTGAAAAGGGCTTATTATTCCCTGCTACTGGCAAGCTTTCAAATCGCAACCCGAAGCCAAGAACACCAAAGCCTATTGAAATAAGCAAGGCATGGAATCACGCAGTAACTAAAGCAGAACTAGAAGATTTCCACTTTCACGACTTGCGACACACAGCCGCCTCTTATCTTGCCATGAATGGCGCAAGCCTTGCCGAGATTGCCGAAGTGCTAGGGCACAAGACGCTACAAATGGTGAAGCGTTACGCGCACCTTTCTGAAGCACACACCGCAAGCGTGGTGGAGCGTATGAATCAGAAGATATTTGGATAAACAGTAAATATGACTTTCAAGAACTGATCCTACAACAAAAAACTGGATGATTATTTAAGACTCATGGTTTTGATTTGT
>CAYGPX010000138.1:0-4571 GCA_964351935.1 uncultured Rickettsiales bacterium
ATGTACACAGAGAAAATTTAGATAAAGTAGTGCTAAGACAGCCACGCAAACAGCGTACATGGCTAGAGTCTCTCCTTTATGGAGAAACTTTTAGCTTAGGCTCAACACTACTTGCCACAAAAGAGTGTTTCGAGAAAGTTGGATGTTTTGATGTAAACCTGCGTCGTATGCAGGATAGAGATTGGAGTATTCGTTATTTCGATTACTATCGCGCCTTTTCGTTTTTACCAGAACCATTAGCAAGAATACATAATTCAGGCTGGCCAGATGCCGGAACAGTAGAATTCTCAGTTAAAGAACTTTTTAAAGCAAACGAAGAACGGCTAAAGCGCCGCGGGATGTATTACGTTACACTTTTTGATGTAAGCCTTTGTTTTGAGGCGGCCGTCGCTCACTTTAGAAGTGGTAAGAAACGCCTAGCTGTTAAAGAGTTATTAAAGGCACTTAGTAAAAAACCAAGCTTTGCAATTTATATAGGCTATCGATTGCTCCGCAAAATTAGGCAAAGGGATATTGTTTAGCAATCATCTCAGCAAAGGCTAAATCATCTGGGGTGTCGATATCAGTTGAGGAAAGCCTGTCCATCAAAATAGGTACAACCTTACCGCCGTAAAGATAATCGTTTTTCAGAAGGTAGTCTGCTCTAATGGCAAGAATTGCCGGACCATTTCTAGCGTAAAGTTTACGTTTCTCATGACGATTTAAAGGAGCTTCTGTGGATAAAGGAAGCAACTCATTGTTTTCCAGCTTCATTAGTGACTCTGGTAACATATTGTGAGGAACTTCCATCACACTAACTGCTACATCTGCGCCAGTATCTAGGAGTTTACACACTGCATTATCAATATGAATCTCTTTACGGAAAGGCGAGGTGGGTTGCATATAAACAATAACATCGGCACTGAAACTTTCATGTTCTTTCATATAATTTACAGCATGTCGCATGACTCCAATTGCCCCCGCCTGATCGCCTGAAAATTCAGCAGGCCTTAAAAATGGTACATCGGCACCGCATAATCTTGCAACATCAGCAATCTTTTCTGAATCTGTACTTACAATAGTACGTGTTAATTTTTTTGATTCTTTTGCCGCTTCAATGCTCCATCTAATAAGTGGTTTACCAGCGAGCAATTTAATATTCTTATCTGGAATGCCTTTCGAGCCACCGCGAGCCGGAATAATACCTACTATGTTCATTTGAGTGCCTTATCTAGAATAAAGTTTACAATACGGCTTGATGCATTTCCATCAAGAGGTTCTAGGTGCGAACGTCGTAAGTTAGCTCGATTCTGTGCATCTAATTGAGGATTATCAATATATGCGATCACGGCATCGTGTAACTCTTCTTGTGAGACTACCTTTTTTACGCCGCCACTTTGCATAACAGCAGCATAATGTTCCATATCATAGCGCCTTGCCGGTCTGTCATAGTATGGCAAGGCGTCATCTTCAAAAGCAATCGCAATAGCCGGCCTATTAAGCGCAACTGCGTCAAGCGAGATTGTTCCTGCAGAAGAAATAACTACTGAAGAGTGCTTTATAAGATTTGCGAGGTGAGGGAGGTTCCCGCTACTTGGTGCTTCAAGCCGTATATTGGGATATTGGCGTAAATATCCCATTCTTTTTTCCCACTCGTTATCAAGCGGATGGCTACGAATGTAAATAATGACATCTTGGTAATTGTCGTTTGATAAAAGAGCTTTTGCGAGCGCTTCACACATAGCGGGTTCGTGGTAGCCAAGCCGCTCGGAATATGCACCTATTAACACATACTTACAATTTGTTTTAAGATTTATTGATTTTAGAAAGTTATCTCTATCTTTAAATATACTGGGATCCGCATAAATATCCATCTGTGGCCAACCACAGATATGTACACGTTCGTCAGATATATCATGAAATTGTATCAATTCTTCTTTTACTTTTTTATTCTGAACAAGAATGTTCCCTTCAAATGGAAAGAGGGCACCTTTGGTCGTAGGTTGGTCCCAGCTTCCATTTATACCAAGAATCTCGATGCCGTTTCTTTGCGCGGCCAAAACATAGGGAGCTATAAAGTGATTTTGCAAATGCCCCACAACGAGTAAGTCTGTTTTATTATCTAAGAATAACTGGTTAACTTCCCAATGAAGCTGCCACTTGTCATGATATATCTTGCTCAGAAAGTGATATAGCACACTACTTTCTCTAAATGGGAATCCCCACAATTTGGAGGTTGGCAAACCTTCTTTTGCGGAAATATAGTGTAAGCGTTTGGATTGTTTTGTACGGTTCTGGAAACCTTTAAAGCCAGCTAGTGTATTAAAGCGGTTGATCAATACCAAGTGTAAGAAGTAGCCAATTGTAAACAATAAGTCTGAGAAAAGAAGCCTTATGTTAAAAGGACGTTCTTGATTGTATTTAAAAGGACTTATGCCCTTTATCCAGTGCAGTTTATCATTCGTAATATCTGGCTTAACTCGTGAAACAAGCGTAATCCTAGATATGTCTTTACTCTCAAGTAGCTTATGTAGAATATGACTTTCCGTAAAATTACGTGCAATCATATCATAAGGGAGTAAAAAACAAATATGCATATTTAGTAAGTAATTGTTTTAGTAATGCTTAAACTTGTTTCTGCTAAAATATTTGCAACACGTTTTCCTGATTTTCCATCCCCATAAACTTTATCACTAGGGAAAGCTCCTTTTTTTAGTCGGTCTTGTATTGCGTCATAAATTGCATCGCAGTTTGGTGAGCAATCTATTACATTTTTTCCACGCTCTCTGTTGCGTTGACGCGAGCCTACGTTCACTACAGGCGTGCCTATAAATGCTCCCTCACGTATTCCGCTAGATGAGTTTCCTACCAGACACTTGGTTCTTTTCATGAGTGGCATGTAAACTTCAGGTGCCAAATTTTTAATATAATGGAATGGTGCGTCATAATGTTTTTCACGGAATTTTCTAATACCACGAGATACTTCTTCTGAGCCAGCATCTGCATTAGGCCACAAAACAATAGCAGGTATATTGGTTTTTAGTACTGCAGACAACGTTTCAGTAATTTGCTCTTCACCTTTACCATAATCATTGGTCACAGGGTGTTGCGAAACAATAATAAAAGGCTCTCTTAAACTAAAATTTTTACCCACCCCTTCAGAAAATACAGGATCTGATAAAGATTGGTTAGACTCTAGAATTTCAGCAATAATATCCATACGGGGACATCCAACCATATGGACAGTATGCGGCTCTTCACCCATTCTTAAGATACGCTCTTTAGCATCATTACTGGCAGGGAAGTGTATATTTGCAAATTTTGTGATAGCATGGCGAATATTTTCATCAATATTGCCTGAAACCTCACCGCCCATTGTATGTGCTAATGGTATATTCATATATGCTGCAGAAAGTGCTGTTGCCATTGTTTCGAAGCGATCACCAACGGTTAACACAATATCAGGCTGTAAGTTTGCAAAAATTGTCGGAAGCTCAATAAGACCCATGCCAGTAGATTTTGCCATCGTTGCCGGAGTTTCACCTTCCACTAGCATAAAAACTTTAGCATCAACCTTAAAGCCATCCTTTTCCATGAGCTTTACTACTTCACCATAGCGATCAAGTACAGCAGAGGCGTTCGCAATCACCTGCAACTCAAGGGCTGGATGTTCATCAATCGCCTTCATAGCAGACTTAATACTGCTATAATTAGCACGTGACCCGACAACGATACATATTTTGCGTTTTGGCATTAGATTAACTTTTCCTTTTCATAGTAATTTATAAGTGTGTCGTAGCCAAACTTCCCTGATAAGGTGCCGTCTACATTGCATTGGTTACATGGTGATAAATTACGATCAGCCTGCATAAGTTTTTTGCGAGCAAACAACATCTTTTCTGAAAGCCATAGCGTTTTGAAATCTTCTTCTAGAACAGAACCAATGACGTATTTGCGCCCCCAATCATTGGTGCAAAGAAGCATATTGCCATTCCAATCCACCATAGCCCGAGAAAATGGATAGTAACATTTATGCACAAGAGGCTCTTCAATTTGAGGGATGCCTGCTTTGTAAGAGATAACCATTCCTGCGCGGTTATTAAGAATAAGTCCGAAGTTATCCTCGCTTTCCGGCCAATGAGGGCGGAGTTTAAAATGTTCGTCAGAAATCTCAGCTTTCTCGAATAATTGACGAAGAGGGTATTCCTGCTCAGGACCATCGTACATATTGACGTAAATAAAAGTGATACCAGCATCATAGAGATCTCGTAGCTCATTGACTTTCAGTTTATCACCATTGGTGTTCGTATCGATTGTATTTTCAGGCAAATGCACACGAATGGCGCGTATAATATCTGCGACTCGCTTATTAAGTAAAGGCTCACCAAAGCCAGAGAGCGAAATACGTCCTTTGAATCCAAAAGACGCAAGATCACGTGCAACTTTATCTGCCGTCTCTACGCTCATGTGTAAATTCTGATTTGGGTAAATGCTAGGATCGGAGCGTGGACAAAATACGCATTGGCGGGTGCACAGTTCAGTGGTGTTTACCTCTACAGACAGCACACTTGCCATTGGGTCATTTTTGGCAG
>CAYGPX010000139.1:0-4546 GCA_964351935.1 uncultured Rickettsiales bacterium
TTTCCTTTCCCAAACTTAATTTTTATAGAATGAAGATTCCCATAATATCAATAAAGCGCTCAGTTTCTTTTTTCATTAACTCTAGTGGTAACACACATATATTTTTGCTTTCGGCAATTTTATTAAGGTCGCAATAAAGACTGTACCAGTTTAAACATTGAATGTTTAAACTGGGATAAGGAACTTTTTTTCTATTACTTTTCCAACTTATAAACTTATTAAATGGAGTATAGTAATACTCGTGAAGCGATTGCTTATAAATGGATTCAACCCAATCTGACTGATTTCTAATTGTTAGTAGAATTTTTATCTCTAAGCCATTAGTAAGATTAGAAATTGCGTTCAAAATGGCCGCCCTATCTTCAAATGAAGCATAGGGGTCACCACATAAGGCATCATACGAAATTAAATAATTAGATTCTTTTTTCTTACTTAAATACTGAAGCAAATTTTGTGAATCATTCTTTTCTTTAAGAAGCGATTCCTTTAGAACTGAAAGTAAATGCTGATCATTAAAGGACCAACCTTTATCTTTAAGTTGTGTAAAAACAAGCTTTTCCAGAAAAGAAGATGCTGTCTTTGGGAGACCGGGGTGTATATAAAATTTTATTTTTGAACTAGACATAGTTATGTAATTTTTTTACCAAGCACTTAAGCCGCCATCTACTATAATATTTTGTCCCGTTATATAACGTGAAGCATCGGACGCAAGAAAGATTAACGCCCCCGTCATCTCATCAGCCTGTGCCATTCGTCCGAGTGGTACGCGTTTTGAGTAATTTGCTTTAAATGCTTCATTCTGACCACTCTCAACACCACCGGGTGTAAGCGTATTAACACGTATACCGCGATGGCCCCAATAGGCCGCTAAATATTTGGTTAATCCAACAATTGCTGCTTTTGAGGCGGCGTAGACTGGAGGAGAACTAATTTGCATCCCCATATACTCAGAGCCTTCATAAATACGTTGATCAGGCCCCATAATGCCATAAATAGACGACGTCTGAATAATAGAACCACAACCTCTCTCAGACATATATTTACCAACGGTCTGAGCCATGAAGAAAGCGCCATCTGTGTTAACAGCCATAACTTCGCGCCATATTTCAGGAGAGTAGTCTTCTGTGGAGGCTAAAAAGCCTTCAAGACTAGATGATTTTGTTGCTGCATTACTATGTAAAATATCGATGGTAGAAAAATCACTTTCTATAAAAGATACAACTTCACTAATTTGGTTGTTATCTGTTAGATCACAACCAACACCCAAGGCTCTTACACCATAGTGCTTAGATAGTTCTTTTGCAAATTGGGTGCATTCATCTTCATCTATATCCAAAACAACAACATTAGCGCCATGATCAGCAAGTGCTGAACAAAATCTTCTACCAAGAATACCTGTAGCGCCTGTTACAAGTGCCGTTTTTCCAGATAGGTTAAATAAATTTTTGTAATAATTTTTTGGGTGCATAGGACTATTTAGTAGCGGTGTTTTTTTCAGCGCCACGCTGGTGACAAACTAGCATTCTTTCTCTCTCATCACGCCACTCTTGTGCATACTCACATTCTTGGTATTCTTCAAAATATGGACCTCCAACAGTATAGTGTACTAATGCAGCATCCGCACTTTCACTCTCATCACTCACAAGATGATTCCAGCGCGCTGGAAGTTCTCCAATTAAACTATCGTTTTCAAGCCATTTGAATTGATGCAGCTCAAGCCCTGAAGCAGTGTTTACATATTCAGGTGTAAGCGCTTTGCACTTTGCGCAATTAAACATTATTACACTTGACCAGTTTTTCTTCTCATATTTTGTCTGAACAGCATTGAGGAATTTCACCCCATCTTTGGGCTGGTAATCATGCTTTACAACTTGTACTGCATATTTATCATCGCGCAACTCCCAAAGCTTAGCGATATCATCAAGAGCAAGTATGTCATTATCCATGAAAATAGCCCAGCCTTCATAGTTATTTAGATAAGGCACCAGAAAGCGTGAAAACGAAAACTCTGTTGACTGCAAAGGGTTGCGCTCACGCTTAAAAATTCCATCTAGATGAGAAAGTCTAATGGGCGTAATTGAAACTGGCTTAGATGAGCGCTCTATAATACTGAATTGTAGCACATTATATGCAACTGCTTCAGCTGGATCATATCCAATGAAAATACGAATCATACGATTACCTTATTTTGTGGTTTTTTATCAAAAATTCAACAATTTCAAAGTCCAGGGGCGTATCAATATCAAGCGAACGCTCTTCTGGCATTACAAATATTTTTGTATCAGGGTAGAATACACAAGGAGAATCATTAAACAAGGCTTCACGCACCCAAACATAAATTGAAGCATTCATATCATAGCATTTTGGTGAATCTTGTCGGCGAACAATCGCTTGATCTAATTTTTTTGAAAGAGCAACAGAGCCGTCTCTACACTCTTCTACTAAATTAAAGTAAGGCGAGCGTCGGGCAGGGGAGCCTGTTATAACACTGTTCACATTATTTTTTATTAGTAGCTCAACTGCACCCTTAATATCATCTACATTTCTTAGTGGTGAAGTTGCATCCATATCCACAAAAACATCATGCTCAATATTTAATATTTTTTCCGCCTCTTTTGCGGCATGCACAATAGCAGGAAGCTTTGCAACGTTATCGGTTGCCATTTCATCGGGGCGTTTGATGATGATATCCGCACCCCATTGCTTTGACGTCTCGAGAATAGCTTGCGAATCACTACTTACTACAACTGCCGTAAAAAGACCGGATTCTTTTGCCTGCTCAATAGTGTACGCAATCAAAGGCTTGCCATTAATTTCACGTAAATTTTTATTTTTAACGCCTTTTGAGCCACCGCGAGCACAAATGGTACATAAATTTTTTAATTTATCCACACGGCCTCTAATGCTGATTTTTCAACTTTATTGAAAATTTTAATTAAAGATAGCGCCTCTTGCACTGTGCACGCGCTCATTCCACTTTTGCTAATTACGGTCTCATGCTGCAGACGGTAGGTTGTATTTCTATCTATTGAAAAAACTTCCTTTTCTTTATCACAGACCAACGTATTAGTGATAAAATCAAGGTGGTAACTATGCTGGCTTGTAATTATTACAAGTTCTCTTTTTATCGCGCGATCAAGGTAGTTTAGCTGAATTGTCGCTACAGGGCAGTGTTCAAATGATGCCAATATTCCCCAGCAATCATCACTATCAATTTCAAGGTCACTTAACTTGCCACCCAGGCTCACTATTTTTTTCACATCGCCAAATAGCCAACATGCATAATCTAGCTCATGACTTAAATCTCTCAAGACCCCGCCACCTCTTTTTCTATCCGCCGAGTAGCTTTTGCGATAATCTTGATTGGGGCGCCAATCAGGCAGATATTGACCAACATAAAGCTGAGCAGAAATTATTCTTTGGCCTTTTAATTCCAACTTTAGCTTTTGTAATGCTGGATGAAAGCGAAGATTATAGGCAACATGTATGCCCTCAAAATTATTTGGCGACAGCTCAGAAAAATCGCCAAATATTGGCTTTTCGACTAAAACTTTTCCACAAAACCCAGCCTCTGATAAAGATTTAATATCTTCAAAATGCTCAGACGTTTCAGTTGCGATAACTACATAGTCAAAAGACTTCTTTGACAAAGCATCTTGGATACTAGCAAAAAAATCATCACCTTTTTTATGCCGACTTACAAATGATATACTACAACCTATTTCAAGCAGTATATCAGCGTGACGCCTACCAATAGAACCATAGCCGATGATAAGAGCGTTTAGCATATGTTGCTAAATACTGAAGAAAATTCATTACGTGCTCTAGTGAGATCATCCATATGCCCAATATCCACCCAGTATTCACGTAAAGGAAATGCCGACACTTCAGATTTTTCTTCAATAAGGATATTGAATAAGCTTGGCATATCAAAATACTGCTTGTGCGGTATGTGCTTGATAGCCTCTGGATTTAACACGTAAATACCAGCATTTACAAAGAAAGGATAATTGGGCTTCTCTGTAATAGATACAAGGTTATGGTCATTTGTTTCTACCACGCCATAAGGCACCTGCACATTAAACTCTCTCACACACATTGTTGCCGCTGCATTATGGAAGTTGTGAAATGCCAACAGTTGATGGAAGTTAACTGAAGTTAAAATATCACCATTCATGATAATGAGTGGCTCTGTCTGCACTTCAGGTAATAGGCTTAACGATCCTGCTGTGCCTAATTTATCTTCTTCTTCCAAATATTCTATTTCAACACCCAGAGCCGAACCATCACCAAAATAATCACGTATCATATTACCCCGATAGTTTATCGAGATATAAAACTTTACCAACCCAAAACGCTTAAAATTATTAATAATACTTTCTAAAAGCGGCTTTTCTCCAATAGGAAGGAGGGGCTTTGGCGTATCATGAGTGAGAGGGTGTAGGCGCGTGCCTAATCCACCTGCCATTAAGACTACCGAGTTTGTAAAAGCAGCTTGCGAACCAATATACTCATCACGTGTTTCAATTCCTATCACTTCTCTCTG
>CAYGPX010000140.1:0-4521 GCA_964351935.1 uncultured Rickettsiales bacterium
GTGCAGCAACCACATTTTCCTGCTCTTTTCTTGAATAAATCGGCGCAAATAACACCGATTGCAATTCAGCCGATTCCGCAACAAGCGCCTTTACAGCACCCATGTCAGCGGCAACCGCTTCTTGCTTTTTCTTTGACTTTGCTAGCGTAAAAATTGCTTTCGCATAACGCTGAGCTACCATGATACGTGACGATGCCATATACCCGCTATCTTCCTAAATCTGTATCTTCCCAAAACAAAAAATGCGCTAAAGACTTGATTAAACGCGCGGCATGTTTAGCACAAGCTCCCTCTTCTTGCAAGCCTTAATGACCCTCACATGAACGAATATGGATCGATGTCAATCTTAAGCCGCTCAGATGGTGATATTTTTGCGTGCCGAAGCACATAGCGAATGGCTTTTTGTAGTGGAAATTGTTTGGTCGCTTTGAGTAAAATACGATACCTAAATTGTTGCCTTACCAGCGCCATGGGCGCAGGAACAGGCCCCAGCGCCACCAACCCTTCTTGACGTGGCATCTGTTGCATCAACACATGACCTGCTTTTTTGACGACAGCCTCTTTTTTGCCGGAAAGAATAATCGCCGCCATCCTCCCAAAAGGAGGCGATGAAAGCATCTCGCGACTTGAACGCTCCTCTTGCATAAACGCATCGCGGCTATGGCCGGCCATGGCCTTAATCACCGCATTTTCAGGCATATAGCTTTGAATAAACACACGCCCCGGCTCTTTTTCACGCCCTGCACGACCCGCCACCTGATGCAGCAATTGATAGGTTCGCTCAGCAGCGCGCAAATCGCCACCTGCTAAGCCCAAATCGGCATCCACCACCCCCACCAAAGTCAGCAGTGGAAAGTGATGCCCTTTCGCCACCATCTGTGTACCGATGATGATATCTGCCTCGCCCGATTCAATGCTTTGCACTAGCGATTCTAGTGCGCCCGCAGCAGCGGTAGACTCGCTACTGAGCATCACCACCTTACATTGCGGGAAGAGGCTTTGCGCCTCCTCACGCAGGCGCTCAACCCCTGGGCCACAGGCGGCCATATGCTCGGCCTGATGGCACTCAGGGCAGGCACTAGGAATGCCGCGCTGAAAGCCACAATGATGGCATAGCATTTTGGGCGGCATGCGGTGCTCTACCAGCCATGCCGAACAATTAGGGCATTGCATGCGATGCCCACAGGCGCGGCAAAGCGTGAGCGGCGCATAACCCCTACGATTTAGAAACAACAGCACCTGATTGCCCTTTGCCAATGTTTCAGCCATGGCGGTTTTGAGTGGCTCTGAAATCCATGAGCTAGCATTCACGCGATGGCTGCGCATATCGACAATTTCAACACTTGGCATCACCGCCTCACCAAAGCGCGAGGGCAGGGTAAGCTCATGATATTTTCCCTGCTCTACATTCACTACGGTTTCAAGCGAAGGGGTGGCCGATGCCAGCACGATGGGTATTTTCTCAATCGAAGCCCTTACCACCGCCATATCGCGCGCATGGTAAAGCACGCCTTCTTCTTGCTTATAAGAAGCGTCATGTTCTTCATCCACCACCATAAATTGGAGTGACTTATAGGGCAGAAACAAGGCAGAACGCGCACCAATAACCAGCCGCGCCGCACCCGTTTGAACGCTGCGCCAATATTCAGCGCGCTTCTTGGGCGAAATACCCGAATGCCACACCACAGGCTCAATGCCAAATTCTCGCTTAACGCGCGAAAGCAGCTGTGCAGTTAGCGCAATTTCAGGCAACAGCACCAGTGCTTGCCCTTCTTTTTGCTCTAGCACTTTGCGAATGGCATAAAAATATACCTCGGTTTTACCCGAGCCCGTCACACCATCGAGCAATGTCGCACTAAATTCTTTTTGCTCTAGTTTTTGTGCAAGCACTTGTGCCGCTGCTAGCTGCTTATCAGACAGTGTGCGCGATGCTGGCGAAAGCGAAAGGGCTGGCACCGCACCATCATCTGGCTGCACGAATGATTCTGCCAGCATATTTTTGGCCACCATTTTTTCAAGCACTGAATAGTTGATGCCAAGCGCCTCCTTCATTTGCGCCAAGGTTTGCGGTGCTTGTGCCGATTGCAAGAAATCAATCACCTGTTGGCGAAGCTCGGTCATTTTACCGCCATGCACATCTGCTACTGAAAATACGCGCTTTGGCTTCGGGTTTTCGAGTGCATCTTCACTGCATAAGGTCATTTTCAATACGTTACCGCGTGCAGCAAGTGTATAATCGGCTACCCAATCGATAAATTGTCGCAAATTTTTACTGATGGGTAACACCTCACGGCGATTGCGAATAGGCTTTAATTTATCAGCAGGCACTTTACTGTCGCCGCTCTCGCTCCACACCACACCCAATTGCTTGCCTTGCTTGCCAAGCCCCACTTCAACAATATCGCCAAAGCCAAGGGTGATGCGCTCGGGCACGCTGTAGGTTAGCTCTTTATCGAGCGCCACAGGAAGCAGCAATGAAACTGTTTTTGAAGGTTCTGCCATGAGATTGCTTGAAAAGATGGTTAAATAAGGTTAAGTTCGCCCAGAAATTAATACCCGCTATTACTCAAAACATAAAGGAAAAGGCGCATGAAATTTTTTGTCGATACCACCAACGTGGATGTGATTCGTGAATTAGAAGATACCGGCCTCTTGGACGGCGTGACCACCAACCCTTCACTGATCGCAAAATCAGGCAAAAATTTCTTAGAGCTGATTGCTGAAATTTGCAAAACCGTGAAAGGCGACGTGAGCGCTGAAGTTGCCGCCACCGACTATGAAGGCATGGTGGCTGAAGGTCGCAAACTACGCAGCATTGCCGATAATGTGGTAGTAAAACTTCCGTTAACACCTGCTGGCTTAAAGGCATGCAAAACCTTTTCATCCGAAGGCACAAAAACAAACGTCACGCTTTGCTTTAGCCCAAATCAAGCCTTGCTTGCCGCCAAAGCCGGCGCTACTTACGTTTCACCTTTTGTTGGCCGTTTGGATGATAATGGCCATGATGGTATGGGCTTGATTGCTGATATCTGCCAAATTTATGATAATTATGGCTTTGAAACCGAAGTGCTTGTAGCGTCTGTTCGCCACCCTTACCATATTTTAGAAGCTGCAAAAATTGGTGCACATGTGGCAACACTTCCGCCAAAAGCACTATGGCAACTGTTTGACCACCCCATGACCGCCAAAGGCGTTGAAGATTTTGTAAAAGATTGGGAATCAACCGGTCAGAGTATTTTGTAGTTTATAATAATGCCTCCGCGAAATTTTCCTAAATTTCACATGAGGCAAGCTCAAGGCTAACTCGGACTCCTATCCTCGTTACTAAAAACTACCTAGATAAAAAAAGCGCGGCTCTGGTTTAGAGTCGCGCTTTTCTTTTGATTCCTTCATTATTTCTTAGCGATGATTTGCATCACCCGGCACCAAACCGCCAAGTGCTTTGCCACCTAAAATATGCACATGGAAGTGCGGCACAGATTGCGATGCATCTTTGCCGTGATTCGTAATGAGGCGATAGCCGGTTTTATCTACGCCAAGCGTGGCTGCAATTTCTTGAATTTTCAGGAAAAAATAGGCTACTTCTTCGGCACTCGCATGTTGCGAAAAATCGTCAAACGAGACATATTCGCCTTTTGGAACCACCAACACATGCACCGGTGCAGCAGGCGTAACATCGTGAAATGCTAAAAGCTGCTTATCTTCATACACAACCTTCGCAGGGATTTCTTTACGGATGATTTTAGCAAACACATTGCCACTATCATAAGCCATTATTTCTTCCTCTTTTCTTTTTCTTCAATGCCCGACATGCCCTTGCGGCCTGAAAGCTCTTCAAGCACTTCACGCGGTTCAATGCCCATATCAGCCCATAGCACCAGTAGATGATACAACAAGTCTGCACTTTCAGAAATCGTCTTCTTGCGCTTATCCTGCACCGCCTCAATGATGACTTCTGCCGCCTCTTCGCCTAGCTTTTGAGCAATTTTATCACGGCCACGACTAAATAGCTTAGCCGTGTAAGAAACTTCAGGGTCTGCACCTTTGCGGCTTTTTATCACGTTAAATAATTCATTAATCTCAAAATTCTTCGTCATGAAAGCCTCATTTGAATGCCAGCGTTTTGCATATATTCTTTTACTTGCTTAATCGAGAACTGCCCAAAATGAAAGACAGATGCTGCCAAAAGTGCCGATGCATGGCCTTCTTTTACGCCATCCACAAAATGTTGCAACTCTCCCACTCCGCCGGATGCAATGACCGGTATATTCACAGCATCTGAAATAGCACGCGTTAGTGGCAAATTAAACCCTTGCTTGGTGCCATCTCTATCCATCGAGGTTAGCAAAATCTCGCCTGCACCGTAGGCGGCCATACGCTTGGCCCACTCCACCGCATCAATGCCCGTAGGGTTGCGGCCGCCATGGGTAAAAATCTCAAACTTATTCTCGCCGACTGATTTGGCATCAATCGCCAGCACAATACATTGCGAGCCAAATTTCACTGCTGCTTCATATACAA
>CAYGPX010000141.1:0-4516 GCA_964351935.1 uncultured Rickettsiales bacterium
CAAGCAGAGCTTGCCCCTAACGCAGCCAAAGACAAGGCAGTAGCAGCAAAGGCAAAGCCTGCAGCAAAAGAAGCTAAGAAAAAAGCAGCCTCTTCTTAAAGCTGCACTTTCTATTGAAAATAAGGGGTCTTGCAGCGATGCGAGGCCCTTTTTTGTAAAATATGAAGAAAAATTGTTTGCTCCCCTTGTATCTTGTGAAGGCTTTACCTATATAGCCAAAAGCAAGGCGTTCTGGAGAAGAGTCTTTAGTGCCGAATAGATATTAATTGAACAAAGTGTGTTTATACGAGGTGTGTTATGAGTAAGGTAATAGGAATTGATTTGGGTACGACCAATTCGTGCGTAGCGGTGATGGAAGGAAAAGAGCCCCGCGTGATTGAAAATTCAGAAGGTCAGCGTACAACACCTTCGATTGTAGCATTTACAGATAAAGACGATCGCTTGGTGGGTGCATCTGCGAAGCGTCAAGGGGTAACGAACCCTGCTGGCACCATTTATGAGGTAAAGCGTTTGATTGGCCGTCGTTTCGACGATCCGGTAACACAAAAAGATATCAAGCAAATGCCTTACAAAATTGTGAAAGGTAAAAATGGCGATGCATGGGTTGAAGCCGATGGCGAGAAATATTCTCCAAGCCAAATTAGTGCATTTACATTGCAAAAGATGAAAGAAACCGCTGAGGATTTCTTAGGCGAAAAAGTAACACAAGCCGTGATTACCGTACCGGCTTATTTTGATGATGCGCAACGTCAGGCTACCAAAGATGCAGGTAAAATCGCCGGTCTTGAGGTGCTTCGTATTATTAACGAGCCAACAGCAGCGGCACTTGCCTATGGTTTAGATAAGCAAGACGGTAAGACAATTGCAGTTTATGACTTAGGTGGTGGTACATTTGACGTTTCAATTCTCGAAATTGGCGATGGTGTGTTTGAAGTGAAATCAACCAACGGTGATACCTTCCTTGGTGGTGCAGATTTTGACCTTGCTATTCTTGAATTTTTGGCTGAAACCTTCAAAAAAGAGCAGGGTGTAGATTTGCATAGCGATCCGCTAGCGCTGCAACGTTTGAAAGAAGCTGCAGAGAAAGCAAAAATTGAGCTTTCAAGCACTACAGAAACCGATGTAAACCTGCCTTACATTACCGCAGATGCAAGTGGCCCTAAGCACTTGAACGTTAAGTTGACACGTGCCAAGTTAGAGTCGCTGGTGGATGATTTATTGCAACGTACGATCGCCCCGTGCAAAGCTGCGCTTAAAGATGCGGGCCTTACAGCAGATAAGATTGACGAAGTGATTTTGGTGGGGGGTATGACCCGTATGCCAAAAGTACAATCGCTTGTGAAAGAGTTCTTTGGTCGCGAGCCTCACAAGGGTGTGAATCCGGATGAAGTGGTGGCAAAAGGTGCTGCAATTCAAGCGGGTGTATTGCAAGGCGACGTGAAGGATGTTTTACTTTTAGATGTAACGCCTCTTTCACTGGGTATTGAAACACTTGGTGGTGTATTTACACGCTTAATTGAGCGTAATACCACTATTCCTACCAAAAAGAGCCAAGTATTTTCAACAGCAGATGATAACCAGTCTGCGGTGACGATTCGTGTGTTCCAAGGTGAGCGTGAAATGGCAGCAGATAACAAGCTACTAGGGCAGTTTAACCTAGAAGATATTCCACCATCGCCACGTGGTATGCCTCAAATTGAAGTTGCATTCGACATTGATGCGAACGGTATCGTGAACGTGACGGCAAAAGATAAAGCCACCAATAAAGAGCAGAAAATTATCATTCAGGCATCAGGTGGCCTAAACGATAGCGATATCGAAAAAATGGTAAAAGATGCCGAAGCCAATGCGGAAGCGGACAAGTTGCGCCGTGAAATGGTGGAGCTACGCAATCAGGCTGAAGGTTTAGCACACACCACCGAAAAATCACTGAAAGAGCATGGTGATAAAATTGGTGAAGATGAGCGTGGAGCGATTGAAAAAGCTTTAGCTGATGTGCGTGAGGCGCTTGAAAAAGACGACAAGGACGACCTGCAAGCTAAGCTTGAAACTTTGACACAAACTTCAATGAAACTAGGTGAAGCACTTTACAAAGCTCAGCAGGAAGCAGAAGCTTCTGGCGGTGATGCGGAAGAGAGCTCTGAACCTAAAGCCTCTTCTTCTAAAAACGGTGATGATGCCAAGGTAGTAGATGCTGATTTTGAAGAAGTGAACGACGAAGATGAGCATCCTAAAAAGAAAAATGGCTAGTTCACATCTTTGCAAGCATAAGTGTGAGCTTGTTAAATAAATATAGGGTTGGGGCGCTTATTAAAATAAGCGTCCCATGCCTTTTTTAAAACTACTCCTTGCACTTGTACTGAAATGTGCACTATACCAAACACGTAATGCTAACCACCAATTACTAAAGCAATCATGAGCAAACAAGATTTTTACCAGCTTCTGGGCGTTGAGAAAAACATCTCGGCAGAAGAGTTGAAAAAGGCTTATCGTAAATTGGCGATGAAATATCACCCTGACCGTAATCCTGGTAACAAAGAAGCGGAACAAAAATTCAAAGAAATTTCACATGCCTATGATGTCTTGAAAGACGAGCAAAAACGTGCTGCGTATGATCGTTATGGCCATGCAGCGTTTGAGCAAGGTGGCATGGGTGGTGCAGGCGGATTTGGTGGCGGTGCTGCTCAAGGTGGGTTTGATCCGAATATGGATTTTGCCGATATCTTTAGCGATTTATTTGGCGATTTTATGGGCGGACGTGGCGGTGCAGCACAAGGTGGTGCGGGCGCATCACGCTCTGCTAAAACCAGAGGGTCTGATCTTCGATATAATCTTTCGGTTTCTTTAGAAGAAGCATTTACCGGAAAACAGCAAAAAATACAGTTTACTACAGCAGCCACCTGTACCTCATGCAAGGGAAGCGGCAGTAAAAAATCTGCTGCTCCTGTTACATGTGGCAGTTGCCGCGGAGCTGGGCGCGTGAGAGTGCAGCAAGGGTTCTTTACCATGGAGCGCACCTGTACCGCATGTCATGGCATGGGGCAGGTGATAGCCGATCCATGTAATTCGTGTGCAGGCGAAGGTCGTGTACGGAAAGAAAAAACACTTGCTGTTTCCATCCCAGAAGGTGTGGAAGAAGGCACGCGCATTCGCTTAAGTGGTGAAGGCGAAGTGGGCTTGCGTGGCGGAGCTGCGGGAGACCTCTATATTTTTGTGAGCATTAAGCCGCATCCATTTTTCGTGCGTGAAGGTAATGATATTCACTGTAAAGTACCTGTAAAAATGACAACCGCAGCACTAGGCGGTGCCATTGAAGTGCCATCGGTTGAAGGTGGGCGTGCCCGCGTGACGATTCCCGCTGGTGCGCAATCGGGCGATCAGTTCCGTATGAAAAAGAAAGGCATGCCGGTGATGCGTAGTGGTGGCAGACGTGGTGACATGTATATTCACTGTGCGGTAGAAACACCAACACGCTTAACCAAGCGCCAGAAAGACCTATTGCAAGAATTTGAGTCGTTGGATGAAAAAGGTGCATACAAAGAATCGGAAGGCTTTTTCAGTAAAGTGAAAGAGTTTTGGGATAAGTAGGGAAAAGTGCTGAGTGCCAGGTGCTAAGTGCTCAGTAGTTTATTTTTCTTAGCACTAAGCGCTTAACACTAGGAACTAACAAATGCCATACGTTCATATTAAACTCGGTGCTGGTGAGCAACCTGTCTCGAAAGAGAAAAAAGCCGCGCTCATTAAAGGCGTGACGGACTTGCTTGAGCAAGAGCTAAATAAGCCAGCAGCTTCTACCTATGTTACGATTGAAGAAATTCATCCCGATAATTGGGGTGTAGGTGGTGAATCACTAACCGTTAGGCGTGCCAAAAAGTGACCAAAAAAGCAGGCGGCGGTGATGGAATGAAAACAGGCGGTATGCGTCAGATGCATACGCGTGTTAAAACAGCCAGAGGCCGCAAGAATTCCTCCACACGCTGGCTGCAACGCCAGCTCAATGATCCTTACGTCAAGCTGGCGCAGCTAGAGGGCTATCGCAGCCGCGCAGCCTATAAACTGCTTGAAATACAAGAAAAATTTGAGATTCTAAAGCAAGGTGATTGCGTGGTTGACTTGGGCGCAGCTCCGGGTGGTTGGTGTCAGGTTGCGAGTAAAATTGTCGGCAAAAAAGGCAAAGTTGTGGGAATCGATTTCCAAGAGATGGATGCCATCGAGCATGTCAGCTTCCTTCAGCACGATTTTATGGCAGACGATGCGCCCGAAAAACTCTATGCCCTCTTGGATGGCAGAAGGCCTAATGTGGTGCTAAGCGATATGGCGGCCTTTAGCACAGGTCATACTCAAACTGACCATTTTCGTATTATGGGTTTATGTGAAGTTGCATTTCAGTTTGCAAAAGAGTGCTTGGAAGAGGGTGGGCACTTTGCTGCCAAAATTTTACAAGGCGGCACGGAAGGCGAACTCTTGACGGAACTAAAAAAATCCTTCAGGGTAGTGAAGCACTTTAAACCACCGG
>CAYGPX010000142.1:0-4511 GCA_964351935.1 uncultured Rickettsiales bacterium
AACGAGCTCAGCAACTAGCTTTGCAGTTTTTGCATTAAGTTTTAAAATGCCAGCTGCTACCAAAAACGACTCTACGCGATCGGTTGGTGTTGCACCTGCGCCAAGCCAGTGCTTGATGCGCTCTTCATTGAGCACTAAACGCTCTTTGTTCTCTTTAGATAGCATTGGGTTATACGTACCAAGCTTCTCAATAAAGCGACCATCACGCGGTGAACGCACATCTGCTACCACGATACGGTAAAATGGGCGTTTTTTAGCGCCGCCTCTTGCTAAACGAATTTTTGTTGCCATGCTATTGCTCTGTCCTTGACTCTACTAAAATAATCAGCACTCCTTACTTGATAAGGAGGGGCGTTTTATATAGATGGTATTAAAAGCAAAGTCAAAGGGAAAATATCTCGAACCTGCCCGATAGGTAACTTATTTTGATTTAGGCATATTGACAGCAATGTTATTGCGGCCATTTTCTTTCACCATATAGAGCGCCTTATCTGAACGCTTAAGCATCTCATCCGCAGTATCTTCCGGCCCCATTAATGTAAGACCCATACTTACCGTCACTTTTATTGCACCGCTTCCTGCAGGAATTTTAAACGGCGTACTGATAATCGCTTTTCGAATGCGAAGAGAAACTTCTTTAGCATACTTAAAAGGAGTATCTGGCATAATAACACAGAATTCTTCTCCCCCATAGCGAGCAACCAGGTCTGTTGCGCGCAACACCCCACTTATTCTTGGAGCAATTTGCTTTAATACTTCATCCCCTGAAAGATGCCCATAACGGTCATTAATCAACTTAAAATGATCAATATCTAATAGCAAAAGCCCAAGTGGTTTCTGCGTCTTCTTGGCATGAACTATCATGTTTCTAATGTGAATATCAAAATAGCGACGATTGTAAAGCCCAGTGAGACCATCCTTTACAGCCATGGTGATATTTTCTTCCTGTGTTGCCCTCAAAGCATCCTGATAGCGTTTTCTTCTCACTTGTGTAACAACACGTGCTTGCATTTCATTAGTGTCTACCGGCTCTATCAGGTAGTCATTGACACCAAGGTCAAAGCCTTTCACTAACAAGTCAGTACCATCTTCATCAATCATTAATAACAATGGCGTATTTTTTGTCTTTTCCTGACTTCTTAAATGCGTGCATAAATGAAGCGCATCATCTTTTGTTAAATCCGAACTCACCATAATCAAGTCAAAATCAACTTCTTCTGAGCGTCGCACTGCCATATGAGGATCATCTATTGCCTCAGCTGACATTTTCATCTCACGCAAACGCTCTACAATCCGTTGGCTTTCAATTTTATCCTCATCAACAAGCATTATGTTTGCATTCGCTACATTAATACCATCCAGCCCTTTATCATCCAAGCCAAGCTCCACGCCCGTACGGCCTCGCAACCGCAGCTCATCAAACACACTCTTTAAGCGCACTAACGACCTAATACGTGCAAACAGTGCCAAATCATTAATGGGTTTGGTTAAAAAATCATCTGCTCCAGCATTTAGCCCCTGAAGCCTATCCTGCACATCACTAAGTGCCGTCACCATCACTACCGGAATATAAGCTGTTTCAGGATTTTCTTTGATATGGCGACATGCCTCAAATCCATCCATTTCAGGCATCATCACATCTAGCAATACGATGTCTGGCGGATTTTTCTTTATTGCTTCTAGCGCTAACAAGCCATTTTCTGCTGTTTCAACTTCATAGAACTCGCTCTTTAGCTTGGCTTCTAAAAGCCTTCTATTAGGAAGCAAATCATCTACTACTAAAATACGCGCGGCCATGTATAATTTTTTCCTTAAAACTTACGCTGCTTTTGGTTCTAACATGGCAAACACTTCCTGCAAGAAAATAGCAATGGATATAGGCTTTGCAATATAATGATCAAATCCAGCTTCCAATATTTTTTCTCTGTCGTCACTCATAGCAAAAGCGGTTACAGCTACCACAGGAATATGCGCTAAATCTTTATTTGCCTTCAATTGCTTTACAATATCCAATCCTGAAATCTTCTTAAGCTGAACATCCAGTAAAATGAGATCCGGTTTAAATGCTATTGCCTCATCAACCGCTATCAGCCCATCTTCAATTGCATTGACATGCAACCCTGCATTTACAAGCACATCACGAAACAACTTTATATTAGTCGCATTATCTTCCACAATCAAAATACGTTGCTTGGGGGATTCTTTTCCCTTTTTATCCATGGTAGCTTCCTGCTATGTCATTAAAATTAGGCGTGATTTAAACGCTCATCAATGAGCGTCTGCACCACCTCTGGGTTAGTCAACGTATTTGTATCCCCCAAGTTTGAGAAATCATTACAGGCAATTTTACGCAAAATTCGGCGCATAATCTTGCCCGAACGCGTCTTTGGCAAACCTGGCGCCCATTGTATCATATCCGGCGTAGCAATGGGGCCTATTTCTTTACGCACCTGCTGTATTAACCCTTTACGCAACTCTTCTGATGGCTTCACACCTATATTTAGAATTACAAAGCAATAGATGCCTTGCCCTTTTATATCATGAGGATAGCCCACAACCGCGGCCTCAGCGATATCTTTATGTGCTACTAACGCACTTTCAATTTCTGACGTACCCAAACGATGACCTGAAACATTCAGCACATCATCCATACGGCCAGTAATCCAATAATAACCATCTTTATCACGCCTTGCACCATCGCCGGAAAAATATTTCCCTGAAAATTGCGTAAAATAGGTTTCTTTAAAACGTTTATGATCACCAAACACTGTACGCATCTGCCCCGGCCACGAGTCTGCGATACACAGCGCGCCTTCAGCCTCACCTTCTAACACTTCACCTTTTTCATTCACAATAACAGGCTTTACTCCCAAAAACGGGAAGGTAGCTGAACCGGGCTTAAGATTGGTAGACGGAACAGGGGTAATAAGAAAGCCTCCTGTTTCAGTCTGCCACCATGTATCCATGATTGGGCAGCGTTTATCACCGACTATATTATAGTACCATTGCCATGCTTCTGGGTTAATTGGCTCACCTACCGTTCCAAGCAGGCGTAAAGTTGCGCGTGAAGTGGTTTTAAGTGGCGCATCCCCTTCACGCATAAGTGCACGAATAGCCGTGGGTGCAGTATAAAAAATCGTTACTTTATGTTTATCTACCACTTGCCAGCAGCGCGACACATCAGGATAGTTTGGCACACCTTCAAACATGAGTGACGTAGCACCATTGCACAAAGGCCCATAAAGAATATAGCTGTGACCGGTAATCCAACCAACATCGGCCGTACACCAATAAACATCATCTTCTTTAATATCGAAAACATAATCGTGCGTAATGGCTGCATAAAGTAAATAGCCCGCTGTTGTATGCAGCACACCTTTTGGTTTTCCCGTTGAGCCTGAAGTATAGAGAATAAATAATGGATCTTCCGCATTCATTGGCTCAGGTGGGCAAACGTCGCTTTCAGATGCCGCAGCTTCATGATACCAAACGTCACGCCCCTCTTTCCAATCAACCTTACCACCTGTGTGCTTGACTACAAGCACCGCTACCGAATCATTTATTTTTTTAAACGCCTCATCTACATTTTTCTTCAACGGAATAAATTTACCACCACGCACACCTTCATCTGCCGTAACAATCAAGGTTGGTGTACAATCCTCCACTCTTCCACGAATTGCCTCTGGTGAAAATCCACCAAAAACAACTGAATGCACCGCACCAATGCGAGCACAGGCCAGCATCGCATAGGCTGCTTCTAAAATCATCGGCAAGTAAATAAGAACGCGATCGCCTTTTTTGACCCCTTGTTTTTTTAAAACATTAGCAAAACGGCAAACTTCTTTATGAAGTTCACGATAGGTAATAGACTTTGAATCTTTAGGATTATCGCCTTCCCAAATAAGCGCTACTTTATCCGCTCGTTTTTCTAAGTGGCGATCAATACAGTTATAACTAACATTGAGCACACCATCTTCAAACCAACGAATATTTACATCGCCTTCAAAGCTAGTGTTTTTTACTTTTGAAAATGGCTCTATCCACTCCAAGCGTTCTTTGGCTTCTTGTGCCCAGAATGTTTCCGGGTTTTCAATCGATTGCTGGTAAAGGTGCCGATAGCTATCCTGACTAACGTTTAACTGCCTTAGCACACTTTCAGATGGAGACACCAACGTATTATCATGATGATGAATTTCTTTATCTATCTGCACGTTAACCATATACGCTCCATGAAAATATGCTCTGTATAACAAACATAACTAAGGGCGAGTTACTGTCAAGTTGTGAGTATGCACTTCATGCTACTTCTTAAGCATGATGAAACACTTGCACAACACACAGTAAGCTATTTTAACGGAGTTAGAATCATAATCATTTGACGACCTTCCATACGAGGGCCAAGCTCGGCCTTGCCTATTTCAGCCACATCGTCTTTCATGCGGACTAAAATTTGCATTCCAACATCTTGGTGTGTGATTTCACGCCCACGAAAACGTAGCGACACTTTAACC
>CAYGPX010000143.1:0-4499 GCA_964351935.1 uncultured Rickettsiales bacterium
AGTTATATTCCCAGAAGGAACGCGCACGAAAGTGAACGAGCGACAAACACTTCACCCTGGCATTGCCGCAATTTATAATCATCCTGACGTGAACGTGCCCGTAGTACCTGTTGCTTTAAATTCCGGCCTGCTCTGGGGAAGAGATTCGTTTTTAAAGCGTCCCGGCGTTATTACCATTAAATTTCTACCGCCTATTGCTCCTACTTTACAACGCAAAGAATTTATGAAGCAACTCGAAGCACAGATACACGATGAATCAGATAAGCTTTGTGCTCAAAGCACGTTAAGATAATACAACTTTAGCAGCACGTTCACTAGGGCTTACTTTTGCACCCAGCCCTAATAACTCTAGTGATGACTTACTGGCGCTACTTTGTGCTTTAGCCTTTTTTGAATCGGCTAGCAGCATGGAAATTTCTTTGCTTAAGCGCTCAGGGTTACACGCTTCCTGCAAGCACTCGGGAATAACTTCCCTCTGCTGCAATATATTGATGAGATTAACATAGTCTACCTGAATCATTCGGCGGAGCATCCACGCTGAAAAACGACTTACCTTGTAGGTTACAACCATAGGAAGCCCAGCAAGTGCCAACTCTAATGTTGCAGTGCCTGACTTTGCAAGCGCTGCAGTGGAAGCTGCATAAGCATCCCACTTTTCTTGGGGATTAGTAATGACGTATGCTTTTATAGATAACTTTTTGCTAAAATTTATCAGCTCAGTTTCAAGCGCAGGCACCGTTGGAAGCGCTAAATGCAGATGAGGAAACTGTTTAGATAACTGCTCTATCACCTTATAATAGATAGGTAAAAGCCTTTTTGTTTCGGTTTTCCTACTGCCAGTTAGCATAGTTAAAACTAACGCATCTTGCGCGATGTTATGCTGCTTATAAAAGCGTGTTTTATCACCCAGAAGTGATACATCTTCAACAATAGGGTGACCAATAAAATGTGTTTTTAAGCCTTCTTTTTCAAAATAAGGTGGCTCAAACGGCAATAGCACTAGCAGCTCATCATAAAGCGCAGCAATTTTTGCAGCACGTTCAGGCTTATAAGCCCACACGGTTGGTGCTACATAATGCACCAGCTTAATGCCACTATTTTGCAACTTTTTAGCAACACGAAAGGTAAAGCCCGGAGAATCAATTGTAATGACAGTATCAGGCTTTTTAGCCAGAATATCTGCCACCGTCTCATCAATACGTTTTAGCATGTGAGGAATATGCGGAATCAGCTCCACAAAGCCCATAATTGAAAGTTCAGACATCGGAAACAGGCTATCTACCCCCTGTTCCTGCATGCGCGCTCCACCAATACCATAAAATTTTAGTGGATGCTTAGCTGCAACCTTCATTGCATGTATCAATTTACCGCCCAGCGCATCTCCTGAGGGTTCACCCGCTACAATATAATATGTTTTAGATGCGCTCACCTAAACCCCCAGCAGTGCAATGCCCAATTCGTCAGCGCGATTTATCACTTCTTCTTTGTGCACAATAAGGCTTGCACCGGCTTCAACCGCAATGCCTTTTAGCCCTGCTTTGTTAATATTTTCAACGGTTTGAACACCAATAGTTGGTAAATCAATACGCGCATCTTGTGTTGGTTTTTTGAGTTTTACCAACACACCACCTGATTCTTTCTTGCGTAATATACCGCAGCGCTCAATCAATGCATCCGTACCTTCAATTGCTTCAATACCAAGCACCAAGCCATGTTGCACAATTGCACCCTGTCCCACATCTAAATCACCCATTGTGCGTAGAATATGGCTCGCAATCTTAATATCATCGCGCATACGCTTATCTGCATTATGCTTACCAAGCACGCCATGTGGACTTAAAAGCGATGGTGCTACATCTTGTACACCCACCACTTTAAAACCATTATCTTCCAAAAAATCAATAAGGGTAGTAAAGACAAAGTTATCACCAATAAAGCGTGATTCACTAAGACGTTTTAAAAGTTTGAGTGCAGAAAAATCCATATTAAGCGAGGAAAGTGATGGCCTTCCCACTCTTCCTGCCAGTGCAATTGTGCTAACACCTGCACTCTTTAGTGCACGGATTGCCTTACCTACCGAGCCTAAATGGAACACACCATGAGGCACTCCGTCTAACTTCAATCCACTTTCATGACCTTCAAATGCTACCACAAACACCGATTGCCCTTGTTGCTGGCAACGATAAATGGTTTCATTGGGCAACTCGCCGCCGCCTGCAATTATTCCAATCGTTTGTTTATCAAGCATGAGTGTGTTCATCGAAAAAACTATGCCGCACGCACTTTTGGTTGGCAAATAGAGCGAGAACTTTCATCGCGAATAAATTTCACAATATTTTGAATCGTTTCATTTCCGTTAAAGCGGCTGGCAACATCTTCAATACGCTCGGCCATCGTGCCTTCACTTGCAAATAGCAAGCGATAAGCACTGCGTAGCGCGTTTATTTCTTCGCGATCCAGCTTTTGACGCTTTAATCCTATCAGATTTAATCCAACCAGCCCTGCGCGCTCACCACTTGCTTGACCATAAGGAATAATGTCACTTTCAATACCAGACATTCCGCCAATCATCGCATGATGACCAATCCGAACAAATTGATGCACAGCCGATAAGCCACCAATGATTGCAAAATCACCCACTTCTACATGGCCTGCAATGGTAGCATTATTGGCAAGAATTACATTATTTCCCACCACACAATCATGCGCAACATGCGATGCCATCATAAACAGGCAGTTATCACCGACGATTGTCGTCATTTTATCGCCTTGTGTACCCGGATTCATCGTCACATGTTCACGGATTGTGTTATTTTTACCAATAACTAATGTCGATTTTTCACCGCTAAATTTTAAATCCTGTGGCACATGACCAATCGATGCAAACGGAAAAATTACAGTTCCATCGCCCACTGTGGTATAGCCCTCTACAACCACATGCGAGTGAAGTGTTACATTATTACCTAAAGTAACATTTTCACCAACAACCGAGTAAGGACCAATTTTTACACCCTCACCCAATAAAGCATGTTCATGCACAATTGCCGTAGGATGAATTTGGTTTTTTGACATCAATCAATCTCTTTCTATAAGGCGTATTTTTAATCAAAGCGACGCTAGTTTGACAGTTTAGAACATAGCAATCTTGTTCTAAATCGCAAATCACGTTTTGTTGCAAAATGTTGGATACTATCTTGGAGTTATTTATCAGCAATCATGGCTGAAATGGTAGCTTCTGCGACCTTCTTTCCATCCACCTCAGCAACGCCCTTAAACTTCCATACCGGCCCACGCTTTTGTAGCACGCTTAAATGCAGATATAAACTATCACCGGGCACCACTGGCTTGCGGAATTTTGTATCATCAATGGTCATAAAATAGACCAATTTGCCTTTGGCATTTTCGCCCAATGCTTTCACTACTAAAATTGCTGCTGTTTGTGCCATAGCTTCGATAATCAATACACCAGGCATAATTGGAGTTTGCGGAAAATGCCCCATGAAATGTGGCTCATTGAAGGTAACATTTTTCAAGCCAATAATGCTCTTTTCGTGCTCTAGCTCAACCACCCTATCCACTAGTAAGATTGGGTAACGGTGAGGAATCATCTGCATGATTTCATTAATATCGATAAGATTCTGTTTTAATTCAGTCATATAGCTAACCTTTCTTATCTATTAGATTTTTTAGTATAATCGTTTGACGATGCCACTGCTTAATTGGCAAAGCAGGGCTTCCACCCACTATTGATTTAGGCGGCAAATCCTTCATCACACCACTTTGTGCAGCCACTTGCGATGCTGCGCCAATCGTTAAATGCCCAGCCACGCCAACTTGCCCGCCCAGAACAACATAATCTTCCAGTTTTGTACTTCCCGAAATACCAACATGCGAAACAATAATACAGCCTTTACCAATCTGCACGTTATGGCCAATTTGCACCAAATTATCAATCTTCGTGCCGGAACCAATAATTGTATCTGGGCCTGCGCCTCTATCAATGGTGCTATTTGCTCCAATTTCAACATCATTTTCAATGATAACTCGTCCGAGCTGTGGCACCTTGATGTGTTCGCCGTTTTCAAACGCAAAACCAAACCCATCCTGCCCAATTTTTACACCAGGATGAATAATCACATTATCACCAATAATTGCATTAGCTATCACTGCGCCAGCACCAATATGGCAGTTTTGCCCTATCACTACATTACGGTCAATATAGGCCGTTCCTTGCACTGTCGTGCTTTTTCCGATAGTTGCGCCCGCCCCAATATAGGCAAAACTTTCTATTCTAGCTTCATCACCAATTGCCACATTTTCATGAATTCTGGCTTGTGGAGAAACTAACGATTTACGTTTTTCTACAGGATGAAGTAAATTTGCCGCTTTGGCATAGGATGCATATGGATTATTTGAAATTAGCAATGCCATATGCTTGGGCGCTTTATCCGCATAACACGCCTCTATCACGCAGGCAGAAGCTTTACTAACTTTAAAAG